>JAFSZN010000122.1 GCA_017455665.1 Lentisphaeria bacterium | reverse complement strand
GTCGATGCGTGCGGCGACGATCGTTTCGGCGCGCTGCTTTTCCTCTTCCATCTTGGCGCGGGCGGCCTGCGCCTGCTGTTCCGCCTCGAAGTCCGCCTTGCGGATCATTGCTTCGGCGACGCGTTTCGCGGCTTCGGCGGCGGCCAGCCCGGCATGGGCGGCCAGCAGGGTCCCAGATCCAGCGTCAACACCATCGCTGACATCCAGACCAAGTTCCCCGAAGAGTACAAGGAAGCGCAGAAGCTTCGCCAGACCGATCCCGCGGCTTATCGTGCGAAACTCCGCGAGCTTCAGGGCAAGCTCACTGACGCGAACTGATCGGAATCGGGTCTTCCCGATCTGACATCATTTGAGGTCAACCGGCTGGCAACGCCATCCGGTTGGCTTCTTTTTTTCGCTTTCGTTTGCGGATCGTGAGGTGAAACGGAACGGAATCGCGTTTTTTTTCGATTTCCGGCTTGTTTTTCCCGAAAAATGCAATATATTAACTGATGCCTTACCACCTTAACCCTAAACAAGGAGAACTACAATGGCTGCAAAAGTCGATAAGAGCAAATGCGCCGGCTGCGAATCCTGCGTCGGAGCCTGCCCCGTCAACGCGATTTCCATGAAAGACGGCGCTGCCGAAGTCAACGAAGCCGATTGCGTCGGCTGCGGCGCCTGCGCCGGCGAATGCCCCTGCGAAGCGATCACGGTTGAGTAATCATCCATCCGCTTTTATGCAAGAAGAAACCCGGTTTCACGGCCGGGTTTTTTTGTGCCCGGATGTCCAGGAAGGCGATGGGATCCCGCAGGAAACGGCAGTCTCGAAATCCGCACCGGTTCCGTTATGCAGCGTTTGCGGCACGCGCGGCGGAATTGGACGGCGACTTTTTCCGCCTCAAAAATCGTCCATGCTCCTGTTTTTTTGTGATCCCGGTTTGATTTTTCCTGACAATGCAGTATATTATATAACTCGTTTTGTGCGGCCGGCCCCCGGGATACTGGAGCTTGACGCCTGCCGTACAGTAAAATAAACCCTTCTTGAGAAAGGACACATGGGATGAAACAAGGTCAAGCAAAACACAAAATCTGCCGCCGTATCGGCTACTGCATCTGGAACATGCCGAACTGCCCCACCGTGAAGGGCCGCGCCCGCACCTACGCCGCCGGTCTCCAGGGCAAGAACGCGCACCGCAAAAAACTTACCGCCTACGGCGAAATGATGCTCGAAAAGCAGAAACTCAGAGCTCACTACGCGCTCACCGAAAGCCAGCTCCGCGCCGCGTACCTCTACGCCAAGCGCATTGAAGGCAAGACCAACGAGATCATGATGCAGCGCATCGAAACCCGCCTCGACAGCATCGTCTACCACGCCGGTTTCGCGCCCACCATCTTCGCCGCCAAGCAGTTCGTCAGCCACCGCCACATCCTCGTGGACGGCAAGATCGTCGACCGCGCCTCCTACATCGTGAAGCCCGGCCAGGTCATCTCCATCAACGCTGAAAAATCCCCGAAGATCGCCGAGATCGCCAAGGCCGTCACCGCCGAAGCCCCGGCATATTTCGAGGTCGACAAGGAACAGCTCAAGATCAAGCTCGTCAGCCTTCCCACCATCGACGCGATCCCCTTCTCCGTCGAGTCCATGCGCGTGGTCGAATACTACGCCCGCTGATCCTGGCAGATTCTTCTGTTTTCTTCAACCGTTCGGATCCTGGCGGTCCGGACGGTTTTTTCGTTTGTGCCGCCGCCTGCCGGAAGCGTCGCGCCGCCAGGCGCGGAAGGAAATATTTTTTGTTCAAAATTCCGGTTTCCTCTTGTTTTTTCCGTCCTTTTGGTGTACATTAGAAAGATTAAGATTTTTCACGACGAATCACTGGAGTTTGCAGGTTTACCATGAGAACGGCTCACATCATTCGCCGCTTTGCATTTTCGGAATGGGGCGGCACGGAAAGCGTTGTCTGGAATACAGCCCGTGCACTGCATGAAAAAGGCAATCCCTCCGAGATCTTTGCGACATGCGCCCTCTCCTTGGTCCAGGATGAGGTAAAGAACTCGATTCAGATCCACCGGTTCAAATACCGGTATCCGCGTTTTCCGCTTTCCAAAGAGAAGATCCGCGCCCTTGACAAAAAGGGCGGAGATCCCGTTGTGCCGGGTCTGCAGAGAGCGCTGAAGAAAGGCGAGTTCGACATCCTTCACTGCCACACCATGGGGCGCATGGCCGCCACCGTGCGCGCCGCCGCGAAGCAGCTGCATGTCCCGTACGTCATGACCCTTCACGGGGGGTATTTCGATGTGCCGCCGGAGGAGATCAGGCAGATGGTGAAGCCGATGAAGGGAACGATCCCCTACGGCAACATCATAGACCGTCTGCTCGGACGCCGGGTCGATGCGCTGAAGTTTGCGAACGGCATCGTATGCGTCGGGGCAAATGAACTCCAGCCCGCAAAAGAGCATTTCCCGGACAAGCTCATCATCCATCTCCCGAACGGCGTGAACTACGACATCTTCCACAATTACGACGGCGCCGATTTCCGCAAACAGGTCGGCATCCGCGCCGACCGGAAGATCCTCCTCTGCGTTTCCCGCCTTGATTACCAGAAGAACCAGCTCATGCTTCCGGAAGTCCTGGCGTTGCTGGGCGAACCGTGGCATCTCGTCTTCATCGGAGCGCCCACGGCGGAATGGTATGTGGACAAGCTCCGCGAGAAAATCCGCCTGATGAACCTCACGGACCGCGTGACCATGATCAACGGCGTGCCGCCGGATTCCACGCTGCTGCCGGCAGCCTATCACGCGGCATCCGCGTTCCTCCTGCCCTCCCTGCATGAACCGTTCGGCATCGTGGTGCTTGAGGCTTGGAGCGCCGGGACGCCCGTCATCGCATCGCCGGTCGGCGGGCTGAAGACGCTCATCCGCGACGGCGAGACCGGGTTCTTCGCGCCTGCGGAAGGTGCGCCCCACGAATGGGCCGACCTGATCCGGAAACTGGACGAGGATGAGGATTTGCGCGGCCGGATCACGGAAGCCGCCGATGAAGAGGTCCGGGAGCATTATTCCTGGAACACCATCACGGACAAACTGCTGGATTTCTACCAGGAAGTCCAGCGGATCCACCGTCGCCGCTGACGCGGTTTTCCTTTTGCTGCAAGGACGTTTTTTTCGTGCGGGAGCTTTCCCGCGCGCGAAAGTCCGGAGAGATCCTTCTCCTCGATCACATGTTGGTCGGGATGTCGACGAAGACGGTCTCAATCCCGAATTTCGACCTCACGAGATCCATGACGGCAAACACGCCGGGCGTTTCGGACCGGTAGTGCCCGAGCGTGAGGATGGCGGTCCCGTACTCCTTCGCCGGGTGGAAGACTTCGTGCGTGGCTTCGCCCGTGATCAGGCAGTCCACATGGTCCGGCGCGATCTCGTCGAACAGCTCCGGCCAGGCGCCGCCGCCCGAAATGATGCCGACGGTCTTCACTTCCTGCGAAGGATCGCCGACAAAACCGAACGGTCCGCTCGACGGGAGCGCCTTGTCGAGGATCTGTGCAAGCCCGGAAACCGTTTGAGGTTCAGGCAGCACGCCCTGGAATCCGATCTTTTTCCCATGGTATGAACCGAACGTGCGGCGGTCGGCGAGCTCGATCATGTCGGCGAGGCGCGCATTGTGTCCGAACCGGGGGTTGGCGTCGAGCGGAAGGTGTGCGGCGTAGAGGGAAATGCCGTTTGCCGCGAGCAGCTTGACGCGGTTTGCCAGGATGCCGTCGATGCGGCGGATGCCGGATCCCCAGGAAATGCCGTGGTGAACGAAAACGAAACCGGCGTCGAGGTCGGCGGCCTTGCAGAAAAGTTCGGCGGAAGCATCGACCGCGAAGACCGCCTTTGCCACGTCGGCGTCTCCGGCGAACTGAAGCCCGTTGTTGGACGGGTCGTCGTGCCATTGGTCCAGTTCGAGTATCCGGTCAAGGAAGCATACAATGTCATTCCGGGATGCTGTTTTCATGCGGTGGCTCCGTTTGAGGGTGTTGGAATCGGTGGATCAGGATCTGCCAGCGCAGTTCCGCGCCGGTTTTTTCCTCGAAATAGCGTTCAATCCGGTCGTCCGGCGTGCGTGCGAGCGTGCGGATCTCGTCCGACGTCATGCGGAACAGCGCGGCGTCCGGGTTTGCAAAACCGGCTTTTTCGAGCTTCGCCCTGGCTGCGAAAAACGTGCGGCGCCCGGGGATGTTCCGCACGACAAGGAACGCCGGAAACGCGAACGCGATGATCCAGAACGGCAGGAGGGGGAGGTTCAGGAGGCCGGTGTATACGACGATCTGGACGGCGAGCAGCAGGACGACCGGGATCAGAAACGCGATCGCGTCCCATTCGCGGCGGAAACAGTTCCCGGTCCAGCGGCGGAACGCGCTGTCCGAGGTCATGTAGGCGAAATGCTCTTCGTACGGTTCGTCCTCCAGGCAGCCGCGCACCGCGTGGCACAGCTCGTGTGAAAGAAGCTCGTCGCGACGGTAGATGAACAATTTCTGTTTGTCACGGAACCCGCGGCGCAGAAAAAAGACGGGAAAGCCGGAGTCGGTGATGACGGTGCATCCGCCCCACAGCATGCCGAGTCCGCGCGTCGGAAAAAACGCCGGGACCCAGTCGGCGCGGAACCCGAAGAGCTTTTCCGTCTTGTCGGCGGCTTCCGCGACGATCCCGGGATCGATTGGCTCGACGGCGCCGACCTTGAATCCGACTTCGGACTCCAGCGATTCGGCACTCGCACGGCCGTCCGTCCAGATGTCGAACCTGGCGCGCGTTCGGAGAAGTTCGTCGATGCGTGCGGAAAAAGCCTCCAGGGTCTCTCCGGGCGCGGCGATCAGCCCGTGCGAATCGAGTTCGTACGGAGTGTTCGGATTGTCCCAGTCGACGGTCCAGTTTTCTGTTCCGTTGAATATCACTTAAGCGCCTTTCATGCTGTAGTCGTGCGAAAAGAGTCGCGGCATTTCCGCCGCGTGGAATCGGGCTTCGCTGTCTGCCTGAATCGCTTCATGCAGGCGGAGAAAACCGCGGATTCGACCTATAATGTTGTACCCGGAAACGGATTTTTCAAGCGTTTTTTCTCAAAAAGACGGAAAAACGATCCCGTCCGCCATCCGCGATGATGCTGACGATGTCATGTTCCGGTATGGACCGGATAGGCGCCGCGAATATCGCGTCTCGCGTCAGGCTGCCGGCAGGCACATTGGTCATCTTCTTTCGCATCCGCTTTTATGATTTTCCTGCTTGCGGTTTGCATTTTACTAAAAGGGTGCTATAGTATATAGATTAACATGCCTGCGGGCGCCGTCTCTTTCGGGCGTGCCCCGGCAAACAACTAAAAACACGTTAGGAGCTTTGAAGAGTATGGACATCATCGTCATGCCGACCGCCGCGGAAGCGGAACTTCTCACCGCCCGTATCATCGCCGACGCGATCAACGCCAAACCGTTCTACAAGCTGGGGCTCGCCACAGGCCGCACCATGGAAAATGTGTACGCCAATCTGGTGAAGATGTACAAGGCGGGCAAGGTCGACTTCTCCCGCGTGATCTCGTTCAACCTCGACGAATACGTCGGGCTGAAGGGCAAGGCGGAGACGAACAAGGATTCCTACCGCTACTTCATGAACTTCCACCTCTTCAACCACGTGAACATCGACAAGCGCAACACGCATGTGCCGAACGGCTTCGCCCCCGCGGACCAGCTTGAGGCCGCGGCCGCCGCGTACGAAGAGGAAATGGAAGACGCGGGCGGCGTCGACATGCAGCTGCTCGGCATCGGCCGCAGCGGGCACATCGGATTCAACGAGCCGATGTCCTCCTTCTCCAGCCGCACCCGCGTGGTGACCCTCACCAAGACCACCTACGAGCAGAACTCCCCGCTCTTCAAGAAGCCGGAAGACATGCCGATGCGCGCCATGACCATGGGCGTCGGCACCTGCCTCGACGCGAAGCGCCTCCTGCTCCTCGCCACCCACAAGGAAAAAGCCAATATCGTGGCGGCCGCCCTCGAAGGCCCCGTCACCAACATGATCTCCGCCACCGCGCTGCAGCTCCATGAAAACGCGGTCGTGGTCCTGGACGCCGACGCCGCCTCCAAGCTCAAATACAAGGACGAATACGCGTTCCAGTTCGCCAACGACCCGAAGTGGGCCGCCTACCAGCCCGCCAAGAGCAAAGCCTCCCGCGCCAAAGCCAAGGCGAAGAAATAATTTGTTGCTAAAAAGGCCGCTCCTATGAAAATCCTCGTCATCAACGGGCCGAACATGCAGCTGCTCGGACGGCGCAAAGCCGAGTTCTACGGGACGAAAACGCTCCCGGAGATCGAGGCGGACCTCCGCGCGGTCGCCGATTCGCTCGGCGTCGCGGTCGAGTTTTTCCAGAGCAATCACGAGGGCGCGATCTGCGACAGGATCGCCGAAGCCATTCCGGGCGGGGTCGACGGCATTGTCATCAACCCCGCCGCCTATACCCACACCAGCATCGCCATCCACGATGCGCTGGAAGCCGCCGCGATCCCCGCGGTCGAGGTGCACATGAGCAATATCCAGGCGCGGGACGATTTCCGCCGGACGTCGCTCACCGCCCCCGCCTGCGTCGCGCAGATCGCCGGGCTCGGCGCCGACGGATACGAGTTCGCTCTCCGGGCGCTCGTCCGCCGTCTTTCCGCCGCTTCCGGACAAAACCGCTAACTTCAACCCAATCAACGCAAACCCCGGGTGCTTTATGAAAATCGATGAAATCAAAACGATCGTAAAACTCATGTCGGACAACGATCTGACCGAGTTCAAAATCGAATCGGAAGAAATGACGCTCTGTCTCCGCAGGGCTGCGCGTCAGCAGTCCGCGCCCGCACCGGTGTTCGTCCCGGCCGCCGTTCCCGCCGCGGCCGCTCCCGCCGTCACCATTCCGGCCGCCGTTCCCGCCGTTCAGGAACCGGCCCAGGCCGCTCCCGCCGCGTCCGCCGGGCATGCCGCGCCGGATCCCGCGAAGGTCATCGAATCCCCCACCGTCGGCACCTTCTACCGTTCGCCCTCCCCGGGCGCCGAGCCGTTCGTGAAAGTCGGGACCCATGTGGAAGCCGACACGACCGTGGCGGTGGTCGAGGCGATGAAGGTCATGAACGAGATCAAGGCCGAAAAGAGCGGCGTGATCAAGGAAATCCTTCTGGAGAATGGCCAGCCGGTGGAATACGGCCAGCCGCTTTTCGTGCTTGAATAATCACCGTCTGAGACAGGTTCCCCATGTTCAACAAAATCCTGATCGCCAACCGCGGTGAGATCGCAGTGCGCATCATCCGCACCTGCCGCGAAATGGGCATCAAATCCATAGTCGTTTATTCCCAGGCCGACGAGGACAGCCTGCCGGTCCGCCTTGCCGACGAGGCAGTCTGCATCGGGCCCGCGCCCGCCCCTCAGAGCTACCTCATGATCGAACGCATCATCAGCGTGGCGGAGATCGGCGACGTTGACGCGATTCACCCGGGCTACGGATTCCTCTCCGAAAACCCGCAGTTCGCGCAGATCTGCAAGGACTGCAAGATCGAGTTCATCGGCCCCACCGCCGAACAGATGAGCGCCATGGGCGACAAGGCATCCGCGCGAGAGACCATGCGCAAGGCGGGCGTGCCCGTCACGCCCGGCAGCAACAACGTCGTCCTCTCGGAGGACGCGGCACTCGAAGAGGCGCACAAGCTCGGCTACCCGGTCATCATCAAGGCGACCGCGGGCGGAGGCGGACGCGGCATGCGCGTGGCGCACAACGACGCCAGCCTGATCCAGGGATTCCACGCCGCAATGACCGAGGCGGAACGCGCGTTCGGCAACGGCGACGTCTACATCGAGAAGTTCATCGAAAACCCGAAGCACATCGAGGTGCAGATCCTCGCCGACAAGTTCGGCAACGTGATCTGCCTCGGCGAACGCGACTGCTCGCTCCAGCGCCGCCACCAGAAGCTCATCGAGGAATCGCCCTCGCCTTCGATCTCCCCCGCGCTCCGCAAGAAGCTCTACGAGGCCGCGATCAAGGCCGCCAAGGCGGTCGGCTATACCAGCGCCGGCACGATCGAGTTCCTGGTCTCCGGCAACAATTTCTACTTCATGGAGATGAACACCCGCGTTCAGGTCGAGCACACCGTGACCGAGATGGTCAGCGGTCTCGACATCATCAGGGAGCAGATTCGGATCGCCGCCGGCGAACGCCTCAGCGTTCAGCAGAAACAGGTCGCGCTTCGCGGATGCGCCATCGAATGCCGCATCAACGCCGAAAACCCGTACTGCAACTTCGCGCCGTCGCCCGGCGTCCTGACGTTCTATTCCGCCCCGGGCGGCCCTGGCGTCCGCGTGGATTCGCACGTCTACGCCGGTTACCGCATCCCGCCGCACTACGACAGCATGATCTCGAAGCTGATCGTGCATGCCGCCACCCGCGAGGAAGCGGTCGCGCGGTGCAAGCGGGCGCTCGACGAATACCTGATCGAGGGCATTCCGACCACGATCCCGTTCGAGCATTTCCTGATCGAGACGCCCGAATTCATATCGGGCAATTACGATACCAACCTGATCGAACGCCTGATGAAGGGCGGCTATTTCGAACAGCAAACCGCGATCCGCAAGGAAATCGCGAAATAACCATATCACCCAAAGGAGGCATGGACAATGAGCAATACGCAGCAGGCCGAATCCGTTTCCACTGTCCCCGGCGCCTACGAGGTCAACGGCGCCGCCGTCGGCACGATCCGGATCCTCGACGGAGCCATTTCCACCATCGTCAAGCGCACTGTGCTCGGGATCGAAGGCGTGGCGCGTCTCTCCGGCAGCTCCCTGATCGACGATTTCGCCGATCTCGTCCGGAGCAAACGCATGCAGGACCGTTCCATCCAGATCGAACACAAAGACCAGTCGGTCGCGATCACGGTCGCGGTCAATCCCTATTTCGGCTACAAGTTCCCCGCCCTGATCGCCGAGATCCAGAAGAAGGTCTCCGGCGCCGTCCTCGACATGACCGGCATCAAGGTCGCGTCCGTCAGCGTGGACATCAAGGGCATCGAGGAGCGTCCGGCGGACAGCGAGTCCGGAAAAGAAACGGAATAAAGGAGAAGCATCATGGCAAAAGACACAGGCAAAAACACCGAGCCCGCGGCCGAACCCGCGGCCTTCACGGTTCACGAAAGCGTCATCATCTCCCTCGCCAGGAAGGCCGTCGAAGGCATTCCCGGCTTCATCCGGTTCTCCGGTTCCTCCATCGTGTCCGACCTCGCGGACCTCGTCGGCAGCAAGCGCCGTTTCGACAAGTCCATCGTCGTGACCGAATCCGGCAGCGACGTCAGCCTGGAGATCCTCATCGTCGCCGCCTACGGCTCCAAGTTCGGCGAAGTCGCCGCCGCGGTCCAGAAGGCGGTCTACGACCAGATCGTCGACTTCACCGGCATGAACGTGAAGAGCATCGACGTGGTGATCACCGACACCGAGGACGCCCCGGAAGAAGAATCGGACGACGAGGACGTCGTCGAGGGCGAAGTCATTCAATAACCCATAACCGGGGAGGGCGTTTCCTCCCGGAAAGGCGGATGCGGCATGTTCCAGCAGATTCGGCAGCTCGTGGAAAGAATCAGTTCCCTGATCGCGGAGAAGCCCTTTTCGTGCGGAGTCCTGACCGGGCTTGCCGCCGCGCTCGCCCTTCTTCTGTTTTTCCTCCTGCTCGCCTTCCTCTTCCGTTCCCGCAAGCTCCGCTGCATCGTGATCCCGTCCGAGGGCGGCGATCTGCGAATCGACGCGAAGGCGGTGCAGGGCGCGGTCCGTTCGGTCGCCGCGAATTTCTCCGCGTTCGACATCCGGCGCGTCGCCATGTACGGCAGGCAGAACGCGGTCGAGCTTGAAGTCGCGATGGATTTCAACGGCGGGGACGCGGATGTTTCCGTGGCGGAGCTCACTTCGCAGTTCCGCGCCGCGGTCGCCCGGATGATGACCGAAACGTTCGGCATGGAGAAGCCCGCCCGGATCGAGCTTGAGATACTGCGTTCCGGCGGCGAGATCCCGGCATCCGGCGCGGACACCGAGGCGACCAGTGCGATCGCCGCGGAGATCTCGTCCGAATCCGAACTCGGAAAGTCATGCTGAAGTTCCTGCGTGAGATCCGGCAGACCCTGCCGCCCGCCTACAAGTACGCGGCGGCCGGGCTTGCGGCGATGATGGTCGTCTCGGCGCTGCTGGAGCTTGCCGCGCTCGCGCTGGTGATGCCCGTGGCGTCGGCGCTCGCCGCGCCCGAGCTGCTGGAGTCCAACCGCTGGCTCCGCGCATTCTGTGATCTTGTCAAGCCGTCCTCCCGCGAGGCATTCCTGCTGCAGTCCGTCGCGGTCCTCACGCTTTTCTTCATCGTCAAGAATGTCTTCGGGTTCGTGCTGACGAAATGCCAGAACCGGTTCTGCCGCGACCTCTCCGTGAACCTGGCGGGCCGCCTCTACCGCACCTACATGCGCGCGGACTACACGTTCCACCTGGAACACGGCGCATCGGAGCTGATCGGCCGCATCATGCAGATGCGCGAGGTGGCGGAGATCCTGCTGATGCCGGCGCTGGTGGCGCTCTCCGAATCGGTCGTCTTTCTGTCGATCCTTGCCGTGGTCTTCGTCCTCGTGCCGAAGATCGCGCTGGTCGCGTTCCTGGTCTGCGGCACGGTCGTGCTGGTCTTCCACAAACTTTTCAGGCGCGTCCTGGACGCCGCCTCGAAAAAGCTCTTTGCGGCAAACGGCGAATCGACGCGGACCATGAACCAGAGCTTCGCCGCGATCCGCGAGGTGAAGCTGACCGGGACCGAGGCGTATTTCGGCAGGCGGCTGGAGCAGGCGCAGTTCAACATCGTGAACGCGGTCAGGATCCGCCACGACCTGGGTCAGATCCCGCGTTTTTCCCTCGAAGTCTTCGTCGTCGCGGCCGCGGGCGCACTGGTCGCCGTCCTGACCTGGATGGGCATGCCGTCCTCCCGCCTGATCCTGTACGCCGCGTTCTTCCTCGCGGCGATGTTCCGCCTGATCCCGTCGGTCTCGCGCATGCAGTACAACCTGATCCTGGTGCGCGGGATGCTGTACGTGTTCGAACGCCTCGCCGCCGACCTGAACACGATCCCGGCGGAAAAGGTCCTGCCAGAAGCAGGCGCTTCGGACGTGCATTTCGAGCGCGAGCTTGCCATGGAACACGTCACGTTCCGCTATGCGCCGGACCGTCCGGTGGTGTTCGAGGACTTCAGCATGTCCGTGAAACGCCTCGAGTGCGTGGCGGTCGTCGGCCCCACCGGCAGCGGCAAATCCACCCTGATCGACCTCGTCATGGGGTTCCTGAAGCCGGAATCCGGGCGCGTGACCGCCGACGGCGCCGACATCCGCACGAATCTGCGTTCGTGGCGCGGCCGCATCGGCTATGTGCCACAGAGCATCTGCCTCTTCGACGACACGATCCGCGCGAACGTGGCGTTCGGCGTGGAGCCGGACAAGATCGACGACGCCCGCGTGAAGAAGGCGCTCGAACTGGCGCAGATCGCGGATTTCGTCGAATCCCTTCCGGACAAGCTGAATACACGCCTCGGCGAGTTCGGCGCGCGCATCTCCGGCGGACAGAAACAGCGCATCGCGATCGCCCGCGCGCTGTATTCCGAGCCCGAACTCCTGATCCTCGACGAGGCGACGAGTGCGCTCGACGACGACACGGAAGCCGCGCTGATCGACGCCCTCAATTCGTTGAAGGGCAAGCTCACGATCCTGATGATCGCGCACCGCGCCGGAAGCATCCGGCACTGCGACCGCAAAATTGAGCTGAACTGAACCGAGCTGAACCGGGCGGTCAGCGTTTCCCTTTTTCCAAAATATCCGCGAACACGCGGGCGCGCGAGCAGAAATCCTCTTTTTCCGCGTATGCAAGCGTCTGCTTTTTCAGCCCGTCCAGACGCGGCAGCATGTCCGACAGCATCTTCCCCAGCGCATCCTGTCTGAACGGGCTTTCCAGCACGGTCCCGGTCGCGTTCCGCACAAACGGCGCGAATCCGCAGATGTCCGTCGTGAGTACGGGAAGCCCGGCTGCCAATGCCTCGATCAGCGCCGACCCGGCGGATTCGTTGCGTGCCGGATGCAGGAAGAGGTCCGCGCCGAGCATGTGATCCCGCACGCCGTCGGTCTGCCCGAACAGGACCGCCCGCCCGGCGAATCCGGCGTCTTGGAGCGCTTTCTGTATCTCGTTTTCGGGGAGTTTGCCGACCAGCCACAGCCGGATGTTTTTCTTCAGCTCGTCCGGCAGTGCGCCGACGGCGGAGATGGCGCGGTCGGTCCCCTTGTTGTAGATGCTGTTCGAGACGAGGAGGACGACCATATCGTCGGGCTGAACCTGGTTTGCCCTGCGGATTCCGGCGCGGATCGCCTCCGCCTCCGGTTCCGGCGGACGTCGGCAGGACGGATCCATGCCCGGCGGCAGCAGGAACATCCGGTCCGGCTCCGTGCCGTACGCGGCGGCGTAGTCGCGCATCTGCGCCTGTGCGATGCAGGCGATGCGCGTGCGTGACGGCGGGGCGGCGACGGCGTGTTCCAGCTTCAAATAGGCGGCGTAGCGCGGATTGAAGCGCAGGGCGAATGCCGAATGCAGGTTCGACCAGTAGGTCTTCATACAGACGTCGGCGGCGAAATAGAAATCCGCGCCGGGGATGCGGCTCATCGCCACGGAGACGTCGAAATCGCGCCGTTCGAGGCGGACGCGGAACGCTTCGGCGAAGCGCACCATGTTGGCGTGGTTGGAACGCAGTTTCGAGGCGGGGACGAGTTCGATCGTGGTTCCGGCGGGCGGCTGCGGACCGTCCCACGCGGTCGTGAAGACGACGGCCTCGTGTCCGCGTCCTGTGAGCTCCTGAATCAGACGGAGCGTGTCGCGCTGGAGGCCGCCGAACGGGTTGTATTTGTAGATCGCGAGCAGGAATTTCATGGTTTGCCTCCGGGGAAGGAATCAAGGTCGAGGGCGAGCTTGAGCGCGGCCCTGAACGCGCTCGGAATGGCGGTTTCCGCGCGCAGCGAGTCGCGGGAGACCCATTCGAAGCCGCCGGGCGGATCGCCGGTCTCGGCGAGGTACAGCGTCATGTCCCATTCCACATGGGTGAAGATATGCTTCGCCGTGCCGGATTTCCTGATCTGGACGGCACGGAACGCCGTTTTGAGCGCGGTTTCGCCGGGACGCCCCTCCAGGTTGGGAAACTCGTAAAGCCCCGCCAGAAGCCCCGTTTCCGGCCTCCGGCGTACCGCGAAGCGTCCGGCGGCGTCCCGCAGGACGACCACGGCGAATTCCTTCACGGGCCGGGCAGCCTTTGTTTTTCGGACAGGGATCTCGTCCGTGAGGCCGTTTTTCGAGGCGAGGCAGATGCCCGCGAGCGGACACGTCATGCAGAGAGGCGCGCCGTTCGGCACACAGACCGTCGCGCCGAGCTCCATCAGGCTTTGCGTGAACTCGCTGCACTGTCCCGCCGGATACACGGCGGCGAGCACGCCGGTCAGCTCCCTGCGGACTTTCGGCGAATCGGTGTCCGCGCGGCTGGCCGCCACACGCGACACCACGCGCAGTACGTTGCCGTCGACCGCGGGGAACGGTTTCCCGAACGCGATGGAGAGGATAGCCCCGGCGGTGTAGTCACCGATGCCGGGCAGGCCGCGCACGCCGTCGTAGTCGGACGGGAAGACGCCGCCGTGGTCGTGCACGATCTTCTGCGCGGCGGCCTGGAGATTCCGGGCGCGACGGTAGTAGCCGAGGCCTTCCCAGAGCTTCAGCAGACGCGTTTCGTCGACCGCGGCGAGCGCGGTGACGTCCGGGAGTTCGGCGAGGAACCTGTCGTAGTACGGCTTGACCGCCTCGACGCGCGTCTGTTGGAGCATGATCTCGGAGATCCACACGCGGTAGGGCGTCGGGTCGTTGCGCCATTCCAGGTCGCGTTTCGCGCGCAGGAACCACGGCACGAGGAGGCCGGGCAGCTGAGAAAGAAGTTCGGCGGGGAAATGCTCGCTCATGGCAGTTTCTCCGCGTAAAGGCATTTGAGGTAGTGCGACTCCGGGAAGAGCGCCGGATGGTCGGCGGCGTGTCCGGTCCGGGCGAGCTCGCGGACGTGCGTGTGCGCGAGGACGACCGGGAACAGGTCGTCGGCAGAGACGCGGCTGGAACAGGAAGCGAAGACGAGCGTGCCGCCGGGCTTGAGCAGGGAATCGGCGAGCGCGGCAAGCCGGGCGTAGGAATGCAGCGCGCGGTCGCGTTCGGCGGCGGATTTCGCAAAGGACGGCGGATCCACGATCACGAGCCCGAAACGGCGTTTCGACTTCGCAAGGTCGTGCATGACCTCGAACGCGTCGCCCACGATGCCTTCATGTGCGCAGCGGCGGACGTTCGGATGCGCCGCGTTCAGTTCGAAATGGCGGCCGCACGCGGCGATGGCGTGCTTGTCGGCGTCAAGGCTGCACACGCTCGAGGCGCCGCCCCGCGCCGCATACAGCGAGAACCCGCCGGAGAACGAAAAGACGTTCAGCACGTCGCGTCCGGCGGACATCGTGCCGACGCGGGCGCGGTTGTCGCGCTGGTCCAGGAAGAACCCGGTCTTCTGACCCCGGATCACGTCCGCCTCGAAAATGATGCCGTTCTCCAGAAAACGCACCGGATTGTTGAACTCATCCGGCTTTCCCGTGAAGACGACCGCGGGTTCCGGGAAGACGCGCCGGACGAACGGGCTGTCCTCCAGCGCGCGGGAGAGGCGGATCACGCAATGGAGCAGGCCGGGATTCGCCGCGAAAAATGCGTCCGCGATGTCGCCTGCCCACGGCACGAGCGCCTCGGAATAGAGCTTCACGACGAGCGTGTCGGCGTAGCGGTCGGCGACGAGCCCGGGGAAACCGTCGCTTTCGCCGTTGGCGAGGCGGAACGCCGTGGTTTCGGCGGGGATGGCGTCCGTGCGGACGGCGGCGGCATCCGAGGCGAGTTTGGAAAAAAGAGAGGGACCGACCGGAGGCTGCGCGGGATCCTTTTGCAGGATGCGGACGCGCAGCTGGGAATGAGGGTCGTACAGCCCGGCGCCGAGGATCTTTTTCCCGTCCGGATCGTACAGGACCGCGACGTCGCCGGGCGCGGCGTCGGGCGGCGCTTTCTTCACGGAATCCTCGAACAGCCATGGATGCCCAGCGAGGATCGCGGGCACTGCCTTCTGCCTGACGCGGACGGCGATGCGGCGCGGCGCGGGCTGGCGCGGGAGGGATTCTGGAGGGCGGATGAGCATGGCGAACGTAGAAAAGTCAGTTGCGGAGTCGGGCGTACAGTCCGGCGGGAAGCGCGCGGTCCGGCGCGGAAGTCTCCGGGATGAGCATCTCGCCGGATTCGACCTGCGCGGCGAAATCCGGGAACGCCTGCTTCAGCATGCGCCCGAGGGAGAACGCGGAGAATCCGGGGGAATGGCAGGTGAGGAGGATGAAAAAATGTCCCGAGGTGTCGAGGATGGCGCGGACGGACGCCAGCAACTCGGCGATGTCGGACTCGATCTTCCACACCTGGCCCTGCGCGCCGCGTCCGAACGACGGCGGATCGAGCACGATGCCGCGGTATTTGTGCCCGCGGCGCTGTTCGCGCGCGACGAATTTCATGGCGTCGTCGCAGATCCAGCGGATCCTGCCTTTGAGGTCGCTGTTGAGCGCCTGGTTCTTGTTCGCCCAGTCGATGATGCCGCGCGAGGCGTCGAGGTGGCAGGCGTTCGCGCCGCCCTGCGCCATGGCGAACGTCGCGCCGCCGGAGTAGGCGAAGAGGTTGAGCGTGTCGGAGTTCGCGGGCAGGATCGCGGAGGATTCGCGGAGCCACGCCCAGTTCCCGATCTGCTCGGCGAAGAACCCGAGGTGCCCGAAATGGGTCGGCTTGACCAGGAAATTGACCTCGCCCCAGCGCACGATCCATTTTCCCTCGTCGGGCTGTTTCAGGCCGCGTTTCCATGTCCACACGCCGCCGCCCGTGCTCTGGCGCTCGAACACCGCGTCGGCGGCGTTCCATTCCCGGTCGGGCAGGGTGGGCCGCCAGAAGGCGTTGAGCGCGGGGCGTATGATCCGGTACGGGCCGACCTGTTCGAGTTTGCGGCAGGAGCCCGTGTCGAGGAGGAGATAGGGGAGGATGTCGGGTTTGTTCATAGGTTCGGATCAGAGGTCGGGATTTTCGGAGTCGTAGATGATGTTGCCGCGGGAGACGGTCATGCGGACGCGGTTGGTCTTCGTGTCGAGGATGGTGATGTCGGCGCGCTTGCCGGGGCGGAGCTCGCCGCGGGTGATGAGGCCGAGGTCCTTCGCCGGGTTGGTGGAGACGCAGGCGGCGGCGAGAGATTCGTCCATGTTGCCGTAGCTGAGGAGGTGGAGCCAGGAGTTGTCGAGC
>JAFSZN010000002.1 GCA_017455665.1 Lentisphaeria bacterium | reverse complement strand
GCCGCAGCCGCAGCCGCAGCCGCCCTGCGCGGCCGCCATGCAGTCCTTCGATATTTTGCAGGAGCCGAATTCGGTCTTCGAGGCGGCGGCAAAACGGGAGAGCAGGCGTTTTGCGCCGGACGCGCCGCATTCGGGGCATTCGGGCGCGGGCGAGGAGGCGGATTTAAGCAGCGCCTCGAACTGTTTGCCGCACTTTTTGCATTCGTATTCGAAAATAGGCATAAGTCAGCTCAGTGTTTCTCGAATTTCTTGATCAGCCAGAACACGAAGAGCGCGAGTCCGGTCATCAGGATGAAGAAAAGCGGGTACGAGATGTACCATCTGAGGCCCGAACGGCAGAAGAAATCGGTGAATTCGCTCATGCCGAAGACGCCGGTGAAGAAGGTCGGGATGGCGACCGCGATCACGATGGCGTTCATGTTCTTCATCAGCACGTTCAGGTTGTTGTTGATGATGCTGGACCGGGCGTCGACGAGTCCGGAGAGAATCTGGGAGTACACCTGCGCCTGGTCGAGGAACTGCCGGTTTTCGATCTGGAGGTCTTCGAGCAGCTCGATGTTGTCCTCGGTGAACTGGAACTTGGAGGCGCCGACCTGGATGCGCTCGAAGGCGCGCCGGTTGCCGCTGAGTGCGTTCACGTAGTAGACCAGGCTTTTCTTCAGCGTGAACATGTCGAGCAGGTTGCTGCTGTTGTACGACTCGTTCAGGTGGGTCTCGATGTCGTTGCTGCACATGTTGATCACGCGCAGGTGGCTCTCGAAATGGCGGATGGTCTGTGTCAGGATGCGGAGCAGGACGTCCTGTTTCGTGTAGACCTTTGTAGCGAACCTCCCCGTGAAAAGCTGGGGCAGCTCCTCGTCGATGACCAGCACGACGCGATCCGCGAAGAGGAAGACGCCCATGGACTTCACAAGGAAGAGGAAGTTGTCGTCCGCCGAATAGTTTTTCGGGTACTTGAGGATGATGGCGATGTAGTCGTCTTCGAACTCGATACGCGGCGTCTCGTCCGGGTCGGTGGAGGACGCCAGCGTGTGCGGATCGATCCCCAGTTCGTCGGTCAGGTAGGCGCGCTCGTCCCCGTCCGGCATCACGTAGATGTCGACGGGGATCGAGCCTTCGTCCGAGTGGGCGATGCGGCCGTTCAGTACGGAATAGCGGTCGAGCATGACGACACCATCCGGTCAGGTCAGTTGTTCTTCTTGAAATCCTGCATGAAGGACACAAGTTTCTCGACGCCTTCGAGCGGCATGGCGTTGTAGATGCTGGCGCGGATGCCGCCGACGGAGCGATGGCCCTTGAGTCCGATCATGCCGGCCGCCTTCGCCTCTTCGATGAACTTGGCTTCGAGTTCTTCGGAGGGGAGACGGAAGACGACGTTCATCTTGGAACGGCTGCACGGGCAGACGGGGTTGCGGTAGTAGCCGTCGGAGCCGTCGATGGCGGCGTAGAGGGTCTCGGCCTTCTTGTTGTTGACGCCTTCGAGAACTTCGAGGCCGCCCATGTCCTTCACCCATTCGGTGATGAGGCCGAAGATGTAGATGCCGAAGGTCGGCGGGGTGTTGAAGAGGGAGTTGTGGTCGATGTAGGTGGAGTAGCGGAGCATGGTCGGCACGTTCGCCGGGGTGCGTTCCGCGAGGTCCTTGCGGATGATGACGACCGCCATGCCGCTGGGACCGAGGTTCTTCTGCGCGCCGCCGTAGATCATGGCGAACTTGGAGACGTCGAGCTTGCGGGACATGATGTCGCTGGACATGTCGGCGAGCATCGGGACGCCGGCCGGGCAGTTCGGGAACGCCTGGTACTGCGTGCCGTAGATGGTGTTGTTGGAGGTGATGTGGAAGAACGCGGCGTCCTCGTCGATCTTCATCTCGTCGACCGCGGGGATCTTGGTGTACTTCTCTTCCTTACTGGAGGCGATGACTTTCACGTCGCCGAACAGTTTGGCTTCCTTGATCGCCTTGCTGGACCACGTGCCGGTGTCGGCGAATTCCATGGGCTTGCCCGCGACCGCGAGGTTCATCGGGATCATCGCGAACTGCATGCTCGCGCCGCCCTGGATGAAGACGACCGCGTGCGTGTCCGGAACGCCCATGATCTCGCTGAAATTGGAGATCGCACGCTCAAGAATCTCGTCGAAGAGTTTGTGGCGGTGGGAGTGCTCCATGATGCCGCATCCGCTGCCCTTGTAGTCGCAAAATTCTTTCTGTGCTCTTTCCATGACGGCCTGCGGGATCATAGCCGGACCCGCGTTGAAATTGAAAACTTTCATCGTTCTCTGCTCCTGTAGAGGTTTTGAGGTGGGTTGATGGTTTCCCAAAAATGGTAAGATATAATATACCATGAAACGGACTTATCTTCAAGGAAAAAAACGGAAAAAGGCATAAGAAACCGCGAAAACCGCGTCTGCTATGGGGGGCGTTTCCTGCCGGCCGGATGGCGGTTGTTTCCGTGGATGCGGTCGTTCCGGGGAGAGCGGGGTTATGCCCCTCTTGTCGGGGAATGCCTGTCCTTGAGCCTGAAAAATGGTGCCGGAGGAGGGACTCGAACCCTCATGCCCTTGCGGGCGCCAGATTTTGAGTCTAGTGCGTCTGCCATTTCGCCACTCCGGCAACATATTATCCAAATAAAATAGCCCGGATTCCGTAAAAAATCAAGCTCCGCCACGAAAAAAGGCGAAAAAAGGGACTGAATATCTTTTCTCCTGTTTCCTTTTCCTGTTTTTCCCGTTTTTTTTAGAAAATAAGCTTGACAGGATGTGGATTCGCATGCTATGGTATAGGCGATGTAATCCCGAAACAAATCCTCTACACACAGCAACACAGGAGAACCCCCATGGGAAAAAACCTCGGCGAAGAGATTCCGAAACTCGGATTCGGCATGATGCGTCTGCCGAAAAACGGCGAAGCGATCGACATCGAAACGACCAAAGTGATGGTCGATAAATTCCTTGCCGCCGGGTTCACCTATTTCGATACCGCGTGGATCTACGAGGGCAGCGAGGACGCCACGCGCCAGGCGCTGGTGGAACGCTACCCGAGGGAGAGTTTCCAGCTCGCGACGAAGAACGCGGCATGGGTCGGCGACAAGACGCGCGAGGCCGCGGTCGCGCAGTTCGAGACGTCGCTGAAACGCCTCGGGACCGACTATGTAGATTTTTACCTGCTCCACAACCTCGGCGACGACCGCAGCGCGTTGTTCGAAAACCTCGGTCTGTGGGATTATGTGCTGGAACAGAAGCGGCTCGGCAGGATCCGGCACGTCGGATTCTCGTTCCACTCCACCGCCGACCAGCTCGACGACATCCTCACGAAGCACCCGGAAGCGGAGTTCGTGCAGCTTCAGATCAACTACGCCGACTGGGACCACAAGTTCATCCAGTCGCGCCTGAACTACGAGGTCTGCCGCAAACATGGCAAGCCCGTCGTGATCATGGAGCCCGTGAAGGGCGGCATGCTCGCGACCCCGCCGGAATCCGTCGTGAAGATCCTCCGCGACGCGAACCCGGACATTTCCCCTGCCGCGTGGGCGATCCGGTTCGGCGCGAGCCTGCCGGGCGTGATCACGGTGCTGTCCGGGATGAGCACGCCGGAGCAGATGGACGACAATCTGAAGTCGATGAAGGGGTTCACGGCGCTGACCGATGCGGAGAAGGAAACCGTGTTCAGGGCGCAGGAAGCGCTCGCAAAGGTCCCGATGATCCCGTGCACGTCCTGCGACTACTGCGCGAAGGTCTGCCCGATGAACATCGGCATCTCCGGCACGTTCAACGGACGGAACCTGCTCACGCTGTACAGCAACGTCGAGAGCGCGAAGGTGCAGATATTCTGGGCGGTCGCGAACCTTGGCAAAAAGGATGCCGTGGAGTGCATCGGCTGCGGCAAGTGCGAGGAGGTCTGTCCGCAGCACCTCAAAATCCGCGAACTGCTCGCCGAGGCGGCGAAGGCGTTTGACCAACACACCAAAAGGGTGTCCAAGTAGTGCGCGGCTCCGCTCGCGCACGGAGGGCTATCGCGCCAGAAAAGCCTTGCGTTCCGGCTCCGGGTAATGCTCGATCGCATACCGGAGGGTGGTGCGCGACATCCGCGCTTTGTTCTGTTCCAGATAGGTGGTCAGCGCCGCGCGGTCGCGTTTGCCGATCTCGCGGAGCATCCAGCCGCACGCCTTGTGCATGAGGTCGTGCGGATGCGCCAGGAACCGGTCCACCGTGCGGAACGGGATTTCCAGCCGATTCGCGCGGATGAACGGGAACATGGAGAGGACGGCGATGCGTTCCTCCCAAAGATGCCCGGACGCGGCGAAGCGTTCCAGCGTGTCCGCGCCGTGTTCGAACGCGTACGCTCCGGTGATGCCGGGCGCGGTCAGGTCGACCAGGTCCCAGTTGTTGACGAATCCGCCCCGCGCGAGGTTGGCATAGTGCTCGAAGATGGCGGCGCGGTCCTTATCGTTGGACTTTTTCGACTGATATTTGTCCGCCAATATGAGCAGGGCGCAGAGGCGTATCTCGTGCCATTCGGAACGCGCGGCGCGGACCGCCTCGCGGACGGGGAGGTCCCGGAACGCCTTTGCCGTGCGGCGGGTCACCGGATTTTTGCAGCCGAGGAACTTATCGCCTTCGCCGTATTGCCCTTTCCCGGTTTTGAAGAATGACATGAGGATCTTCGCGTCGGCGGGATTCGCCTGCGCGAGCATGGCGTGTTCGAGGCCGGCGGCGGTGAGGCCAGCGCCGGAAACCGGGGCTTTCCGCGGCATTTTCATGCGTCCGGTTCCGTGGATGCGAGGCGTCCGGCGAGGAACGACAGCGCGAATTCGACGCGGAGGATGTGCGGCCCGAACGTGACGGGCGCATAGCCGTTGGCGCGGAACGCCGCGACTTCGTCCGGCGTGAACCCGCCCTCGGGGCCGATGGCGAGCACGACTTTTCCGGGGAGCGCGACGGGGCAGGGCGCGGCGTCGACGGGGTGCCCGATGATCGCGGTCGCGCCGTCCGTGAGCCGCGCGGAGAGCCCGGAGCCGAAAAACTCGCGCAGGGAGCGAACGAATGTCAGCTCCGGCAGGATGGTCGTGCAGCCCTGTTCCAGCCCCTCGATCAGCACGGACCGGATCGCGTCCGGCGCCATGCACGAGCTGGTCCAGTAGCTTTTTTCGGTCTTCGCGGCATGAAAGAACACAGCGCGTCGGATGCCGGACGACGCGATGAAGTGGAGCGTCTTCTTGAAACTCTGCGGACGGGGCAGGGCGATGACGGGGAGGATGTTCGACGGCGGGGGCGGCGGATTCGAGGTGTCTTCCAGTTTGAGGAGGGCGGAATGCCGCGTGGATTCCAGCACGCGCGCCGTGCCGATGCCGCCGCCGAGGATGCCCGCGCGGATGACGTCGCCGGGCTTCGCGTGAAGGATGCAGAAGATGTGTTCGGCGTGTTCGCCGCCGACCGTGAATTCGCGTTCGGGCGACAGGTCGCGTTCCTCGACGATCAGCAGGTTCATGCGGAGAGAATCTTCCGAAGTGCTTCGAGGATGTCGGCGGGCTCCGCCATGCGCCCCTTGCCGGAGGTGCCGCAGGCGAGGTGTCCGGTATCGGGCCCGACTGTGCGGACGCCGAGCTTGTCGATGATCTTCGCGAGGTTGTCCTGCACGACCGGGCTGTTCCACATGTTTTCGTTCATGGCTGGCGCGAGCAGCACGGAGCCGCGGAAGGTGAGCGCAGTGGTGGTCAGCGCGTCGTCGGCGATGCCGGACGCGTACTTGCCGATGAAGTTCGCCGTGGCGGGCGCGACGACGAGCAGGTCCGCCCACTCGGCGAGATCGACGTGTTCCGGGCGCGGCTGGTACTCTTCGAACAGGTCGGTCAGCACGCGATTTTTCGAGAGCGTGAGGAAAATCTGCGAAGAAATGAGCTGAAGCGCGTTCGCGGTCATGACGACGCGGACGTCGAATCCTGCGGAAACGAGCTTGGAGCAGAGGTCGGCGGACTTGTAGACGGCGATGCCTCCAGTGACGCCGAGGATGATGTTTTTGCCGTTCATGTGCGTACTCCGTGGTTGTCAGACGGTGCGTCTGCGTTTCGGGTGTTTGCGGAGGCCGAGGATGAGGTCCGTGAACTCCTTCACGGCGCGGCCGAGGTCGTCGTTCACGATGATGTGGTCGTATTCGTGCGCGCGGTCCA
Source organism: Lentisphaeria bacterium (assembly GCA_017455665.1). Classification (GTDB taxonomy): domain Bacteria; phylum Verrucomicrobiota; class Lentisphaeria; order Victivallales; family UBA1829; genus UBA1732. The sequence goes on along the minus strand of JAFSZN010000002.1, from coordinate 3,148 downwards.
TTTCGCCCTTCGCGTTGGCGAGGCGGCGGAGGATGGATTCCTCGGTCTCGGTGCCGCGCGCGCGGAGACGGCGTTCCAGCTCCTCGAACGACGGCGGCATGATGAAGATAAACTCGCACGCCTCGCAGAATTCGGCGGAGTCGGCGCAGAGCGCGCGGAGCTGTGCCGCGCCCTGGACGTCGATGTCGAGCAGGACGTCGATTCCGCGCCGGACGCGGTCGAGGAGTTCGGATTTGAGCGTGCCGTAGCAGTTGCCGTGTACCTCGGCGTGTTCCGCGAAGGCGTTTTCGGCGACGAGCGCGTCGAACTTCTCGCGGGTGATGAAATAGTAGTCGCGTCCGTCGACCTCGCCGGGGCGCGGCTGGCGCGTGGTGCAGGACACGGAGAATTCGATGCCGCCGAGATCGCCGATGGCAGCTTTGTAGATGGTGGATTTGCCGGATCCGCTGGGACCGGAGAGGATCAGGATCATGCCGGTGCGGTCCGGTGCGTCGGATGAGGTGTTCATGAGCGTGTTTTGTGCTGGAAGAGTCTGGCGGCGTTGACCGCCGTGAAATACAGGTCGTCCGCGCCCGCCGCCATAGCTTCTTCGAGCGTGCGGCGACCGGTGGACGTGCTGAACGAGAAATCGTAGGTCTTCGCGAGTTCCTCGGGCACGCCCTCGACCGCGCCGGAGAGCAGCAGGACGGGGATGCCTTCGCGGTGCGCGGCTTCGGCGACCGCGCAGCAGAGCTTGCCTTCGGCGGTCTGGGAATCCGTGCGGCCTTCGCCGGTCACGACGAGGTCCGCGCCCGCGATGCGGCGGCGGAACGAGATAGCGTCGAGGACGAGCTCCGCGCCGGATTTCGGCTGTGCGCCGCAGAACGCTCGGAGGCCCGCGCCGAGTCCGCCCGCCGCGCCGTCGCCGGGCATTTCCTTCGGCAGCAGCATGGACTGGCGTTCCCAGACGGTGAAGAGGTGGCGGAGATTGTGGTCGAGCTTCGCGACCATGTCGGGCGTCGCGCCCTTCTGCGGACCGAAGACCTGCGCCGCGCCGAACGGCCCGGACAGCGGGTTCCGGACGTCGCACGCGGTCGTGATGCGCGTTTCCTGAAGCCTGGTGTCGGCTCCGGCTATGGCGATGCTGTGGAGCATGTGAAGCGCGCCGCCGCCTCTCGGTATTTCGCGTCCGCGCGGGTCGAGCAGGCCGTATCCGAGCGCCTGCGCCATGCCCGCGCCGCCGTCGACCGTGGCGGACCCGCCGAGGCCGATCAGGATGTCGCGGACGCCGAGGTCCAGGATGGCGCGGATGACTTCGCCCGTGCCGTAGGTCGTGGCGGTCATCGGGTCGCGTTTGAGCGGCTCCACAAGGTAGAGCCCGCTGGCGGAGGACATTTCGAAGACGGCGGTGAGGCCGTTGTTGATGAGCGCGAATTCCGCCTTGACGGGCTTGCCGTCGGGGCCTGTGACCGTGACCGTGCGGATTTCGCCGTGAAGGGCGTCGGCGAGCGCGTGCGTCATGCCTTCGCCGCCGTCGGAGACCGGGACGGAAACGAGTTCGGCGTCCGGGAAGACGGTGCGGAAAGCCTTCTCCATGACACGGCAGACGGTCGAGCTTTTCATGCACATCTTGAATTTGTCGGGCGCGAACACGATCTTCATGGTCAGAGCTCCTGTTTGAGGATTCCCGAGATGATCCCGGCGGCGTCTTCCAGGGAGACCGGACGCGGCGCGGAGGCGAGTTTCATCGGATTCTTGACGGCGTCGGCGGCGATCCTGTCGACCATCGCGGCGTCGAATCCGGGCAGCGCGGAGAGTTTCGGCACACCGGCGTACTTCGCGATGAACGCCGCGGCGGCGTCTACGACGGCTTCCGGCGTCTTCTGGGGCGCATTGGACGGGAAGACGTCCGCGAGCAGCATGGTGCGTTCCGCGACTGCCTTTTCCGCGAGGTAGTAGCGCCAGAAGGGCGGCAGGAGCATCGAGGCGGCGATCCCGTGCGGGACTTTGCCGTAGAACGAGAAGCTGCCGAGGTGCGGAAGCGAGGTCGGACGGTCGGCGATCATCATGCCGCCGATGGTCGCGGCGGCGCAGAGGCGTTCGCGGACGTTGGCGTCGTTCGGGTCGCGGAAGGCGAGGGGGAGGTTGTCCCGGATGAGGCGGACCGCGCAGACGGCGTTCCTGTTCGTGGCGAACTTCGTTTCGGGCGAACCTGTGTTCAGCAGCGCCTCGATGTTGTGCGTGAGGGCGTCCAGCGCGGTCGCGGCGGTGAGGCTGTTCGGCATGGAGCGTCCGTAGTACGGGTCGATCAGCGCCATGCGCGGCACGATCTGTTTGTCCGCGATGAGGCGTTTCACGCCTGCGGCGCGGTCGACGATGTTCGAGTACGGCGTGACCTCGGAGCCGGTGCCCGCGGTGGTCGGGATGGCGATGATGCGCTTGAACTCCCTGCCGGGGAATTTTTCGGAGATCTTGTTCGATCCGAAGAGCTCGGCGACGTCGAGCCCGGTCTGGTACGCGGCCCAGGCGGCCTTCGCGGCGTCGAGCACGCTGCCGCCGCCGATGGCGACGACTTCCGAGCACTTGCTCTGGTTCAGCGCCTCGATGATGCGCGCGACGTCGTCCAGGTCGGGTTCCGCCGGGATGTCGCACACGAGGCGGGATTCGAATTCGTAATGGAGCACCATGTTCGTCATGTCGGCGCGCGCGCCGGACTTCGCTAGGGAGTTTCCTCCGGTCACGAATGTGACGACGGGCCTGTCCTCGGCGAGCAGGAACTCGGCGGAGAGGTCTGTGAGGACGCCGGGGCCGAGGTCGATGCAGACCGGTTCGTAATGTTCGAAGAGTTCGATATAGTCTTGGTCGGGGGTCATGGACGGCTCACTTTGCTACGATGTTGACGAGGCGGCCCGGGACGGCGATGACCTTCACGACGGTCTTTCCGGCGAGCGCGGCGGCGACTTCCGAATTTTCCAGCGCCTTCTGCTTCATGTCGTCCGCGGAGAGCGAGGCGGGCATCATGATGCGGACTTTCGGCTTGCCGCAGATCTGCACGAGGATCTCGTGTTCCTCGACCTGCAGGTGCGATTCGTCGACGCTCGGCCACTGCGCCAGGGAGACGGGGGCCTGTTTGCCGAGGCCTTCCCACATCTCCTCCGCGATGTGCGGC
>JAFSZN010000121.1 GCA_017455665.1 Lentisphaeria bacterium | reverse complement strand
CTTGACCTTGCCGTCCTGAATCAGGATGGTGGTCGGAGTCTCTCCTTTCATGATCGTGCCGCTGATGTAAGTGCCGTCCGTGGGGTCGACGGAGAAAGAGATGGAGGCGCTCCCGGCGAGCGTGAAATCCGTGGCCGTACCTCCGTAAACGCCGAGACTGCCGTCGGAAATCGTGAAATCCGTGGCCGTACCGTCGCGAACGCTGAGCCAGCCGCCGGAAAGAGTCAGATTCTTCAGGGAACCGCCGCTATCAACGCTGAGATAACCGTACCCCTGGCCGCCGTCGAAGACGCCGCCGTAAATGTCATAATCGCCGTCTTTCAGGGTCATATTCTTTACGGAACCGCCCGAATAGACCCGGCCCCAGCCGTATTCGAGGATCGAATCCTCCACGAGGCCGCCGCTTGAGACGAAGATGCCGCCGCTCTGGATTGCTGTGGCGGAGATCAGTTTGCCGCCATTTCCAACGTAGAAATAGAGATAATCGCGATATCCGTTGCCGACAATCGCATTGGTCACGGTGCCGTTGATGCTCGCATCGCACTTGGAAATGCCGGTGACGACCGCGCCGCTTTCGACGCTGACCATGCCGCCGCCGTATTGGCCGCATTCGACCGCGCTTACCAGCTCGACGCCGCTGTGGACGACGAGGTTTCCGCCGGACAGGGTAAAGTTGTTCAGCACGCCGCCGCTGTAGACATGGAATGTGCCGCTGGTGAAGGTGACGTCGGTGGCCGTGGTGCCGGAGTGGACCGTGACCAGGCCGCTGAGCGCCTTGCCGCCGAACTCGTTGGGCTTGATGCGGGCAACGATCGCGGCTTCGATGGAGCTGTCCAGCTCGAATCCGCCGCCATCCTCGACCAGCTGCAGGCCGTCCGCCACGACCGCGCCGCTGGAAATGGTGACTTTGCCGAGCTCGCTCACGCTGATGACGCCGTCCACGATGCCCCCGGAGTACACGACCATGCTGCCGCCGCAGAGATACTCGCTGCCGTAGCTGGTGATCGTGGTCGCGCTCACGTTCGCGGAATTCACACTGCCGCCGCTGTAGACGGCCAGAATGGCGCACCCGCCGACGGTCGTGTTCGTGGCCGTGGTCCCGGAGTGGACCGTGGCCGTCGTCGGATACCAGGTATCGCTGCCTTCCACGAAGGCGTCTTTGAATTCATGTTTCTTGTACGTAACGCGCGCGGCATTCCCTCCGTTCAAGATCACATTGCCGCCGTTCTCGACGATGTCGACCGCCGATCCGTAGCTGTCGATGATCATCCTGGCGCCCGGTCCGATGACCGCGCTTGTTGCCGTGACATAATTGGAAACGACAAGAGTGCCGCTGGAACCAAATTCCAGGCCGTTCAGGTTGCCCTCTGAGATGGAGATCTCCTTGCCCCCGGAAGTTCCGGTGAGACAGGTGTCGGAATCAAGATAAACGTAAAAGATCGCGCCGTCTTCCGCGGCGACCCCGGTCACGGACCCGCCGGAGAAATACAGACGGCCGCCGGATGCGATACTGACACCGTCGACGTTTGTTCCCTGATCGACAGCGATGTACCCGCTGCTGTTCACGGTCGTGTTCTTCGCCGTGCCGCCCGAGCTGACCTCAATGTGGCCGTCGGAGTTGACGACCGTATTCTCGGCCAGCCCGCCGCTGTAGACGCCCAGGTGGCCATACCAGTCCAGGAGCGTGCCGGTTGCCGTGCCGCCGCTGTAGACGTACATGGATGCGTTCAGCAGCTCCGCATTCACCGCCGTGGTGCCGGAGTGGACCGTGATTTGCTGCGATCCCGAGGCCACGAGATCGCTGAGGACGTTGGGAAGGTAGGAGGCGGTCGCGCCGCTGTACACGACCACGCGTCCGCCGTTTTCCACGACGCCTGTGGCCACGGCGCCGCTGCTGAGTATCAGAGTGCAGCCGGGATTCACGGTCACGCCGTCCGCGGAGGCGTACGAACTGTAAAGCAGCATGGAACAGCCACCGTTCAAGGTCGTGTTTTTCGCCAAGCCGGAACTGCCGACGTAGACGGACCCGTAGGTGTTCACGGTCGTTTTGTCCGCCGTGCCTCCGCTGAAAATATTGATGTATGCGCCGTAGTCCACGATCGTGTCGCTCGCCGTGCCGCCGTTGGAGACGTACATGGAATCGTAGTAGAGACTCATACCGCTCAGGACGGTCTCGGATTCGTTTGGGACGGTGTAAGAGGAATAGGACATCGTTTGAAATCCTTTCGAGTTGCGTGTATGTTATTGTTTGGTTGAGTTCAAAATCGGAAAAAGAGAGCATAAAAAAGCCTCCCGGAGCCGGAATGCTGGCGCAGGAGGTGTAAGAAAACTGGTTTTGTGCGGGATCGAGGCAGGAAACGTACTCGGCGCAGCTTGCGGGAAATGATTTTCGGAGGAGAGGATTAGATGCTCTGCTCTGCTTGCGCTCACGCCGTTCGCGCAAGCATTCTGCATGGTACAGATTGAATCAGGGTACACGGGCCCCCCGCCGCCTTCCAGCGGCATCTTGTACAATTCAGCCGTGTTCCCGTTCATTTCGAGCTCAACCCTCCATTGCTGTTCAAAGATTATTAATGAAATATACCACCCCGCACGCGAAATATCAAACCTTTTATCCACAATCTTTAAGGTTTTTTGATTTGCATTCTTCCGTATTCGGGTGTATCTTACGGTAAGCAGCCTTTTCCAAAACACCAGACAGGACGTTGAAGCAGCATGAGCAATTCCGACGAACAAAAATCTCTTGTGGTCTTTCAGAATAAGAGTATCCGCCGCATCATGGTGGATAATGAATGGTTCTTTTCCGTTATAGACGTGATAGCGGTCCTGACGGACAGCGTGAATCCGCGTGATTATTGGTTCAAAATGAAAAAACGAGTTCATTCCGAGGCTGGATTTGAACTGTCGACAATTTGTCGACAGTTGAAACTGCCTGCTCCGGACGGAAAAATGCGAACAACAGATTGCGCCAACGTCAAGGGCATGTTCCGTATCATTCAGTCCATCCCGTCGCCTAAGGCGGAGCCGTTCAAACAATGGCTAGCACAAGTTGGCTATGACCGGGTGCTGGAGATCGAAAATCCGGAACTGGCGCAGGAACGCATGAAGGAACTCTACGAGCAGAAGGGCTACCCGAAGGACTGGATCGACAAACGGCTTCGCGGAATTGCCATCCGGCAGAATCTGACTGATGAATGGAAGGCTCGCGGCGTTACCGAAGACCGGGACTTCGCCATCCTGACCGCAGAGATCAGCAAGGCGACGTTCGGCATGACGCCATCCGCGTACAAGGCGTACAAAGGCTTGGATTCACCGAATCAGAACCTCCGGGACCACATGACCGACCTGGAGCTGATTTTCACTATGCTTGGGGAACGGGTCACGACAGAACTTTCCCGTCAGGAGAAGCCCGTGGACATGCCAGGACATAAATCCGTAGCCAGACGTGGTGGCAAGGTCGCGGGGAACGCCCGGAAGGAAACGGAAAAAGAATTAGGCCATTCTATCATCAGCCCGGACAACTTCCTGCCGAAAGACGAAACACCTGAGCTGCTTCCCGGAGAAGATGACCACACGGACAAAAACGTCCCTAAAAAGAAGAAAAAGTGAGGACGCGAGTGATGCTCCTCAAGGTGTCACTCAAGATGATGTTGATTTCCCCGTTCCATCTCCCTCCCAAACAAAAAGGTCCGCCAACTCAGGCACATCACCTGAATGAATCAGCGGACCTTTCGCATTTTCCCTACACCACATGGAACCCATCGTGGTCCTGCTCCATCCCGACCTCGGAGAACATCTCCTCGATGAACTCCTCGTCGGTCTCGGCACGACGCTTGCGCGGCTGCTTCTTCTTCCGACGATAGTCCCGGACGAAGGCGACGTCGCCGATGTTCTCCCATAGGAGTTTGAGCTTCGGATTCTCGCTGGTCTGAATGGTACGCATGACCGTGGTCTGGTCCGGCGTCTGCGTCCCGTTCGTGGCGACCTTGATATGTTCGGCGATCTCCGCATAGGTCGGCCTGCGCGGAAGTTCGTATGGCTCTCCCTTGCTGACGGCGTTCCAGTAGGCGTCCCGCAGGGACATGGCGCGGTCGTCCAGGTAATCGAGAATCATGGCCTCTCTGGACTTCTGGAGGGCGTTCTTCGGGATGACCTGCGCACCTTTCCCCTTGGCGGGCTTGATGGCCTCCAGACGCCGTTGCACGATATCCAGGTCAAAGACGCACTCCCCGTCCTGAACGGACATGAGTTCGCACATCCGGAAGATGCGGCCGGGAAACTTGTCCGTCTCCGGCGGATTGAGCTCGCCGACGACGAGGATCTGCGTCGTGCCTTCGGGGAGCGACACCAGCACTTCCGAGCTCAATCTGGCGGCAAAGAACACCTGGCGTCTGCATCCGGCGAACGAAACACCCGTCTCTCCAAGATACCACAGCCCGGCTCCTCGTTCCACCGGCTTCCCGGAACACTCGAATCCCTGCTGAATCCTGCTCAGGATGGCGGGCATATTGACGCGCCAGCGGCGAAGCTGCGCAAGCTCGACCGGATACGGGATGCCGGTCTCCTCGCAAAACGCCAGGAAGACGGTTCTGCGGTCTTTGGTGAGGATGCGTTCCACAATCGCCTCGTGGCTGTCCCCGCACGGGCAGCTGACGAACGTCGCGGGCTGGGCTGGCACAAGGATTTTGAGCGCGAGGTACGGTGCGGCGGTCTCGTCGACCACGGAGGAATCGAATTCCGGAATGGCGGTCCAGGCCATTCCGGCGGCTATTGTGTTCAGGTCAAGCGGCATATCTGGGGAACCATATATCACCCGCCTTCAAAAGAGGCGTGTGAACTCTGTAGTTGAGGTCAAGAATATTGTGTCCGTCCGGGCGGAATCGAACGGTCTGATACCGGAACCGGCCGAATTCACGGGAGAGCGTGACGCGCACATCGAGCCATTCGACGAAACGGTTGTCCCGCGTGAGGGTGTGGTTCCGAATGGCCTCCTCAATCTGAACGTAGATGGTGCGGGTGCGTTCCTGGAACGTCTGTCTGCCGCCCGGCCAGCCGAGGATGCGCAGACGGATTCCGATGGGCATCGCGTCGACGATGAAGCCATCCTCATCCAGGGCGAAGACGAAATCGGGATTGAGCACGGGCGAGAGGTCGTACATGGGCTTGTTCGGCTCGGCTCCGACGACATATGAATTTTTGACGACGCGAGCCCAGATGTTGCACAGATCAAGCTTCTCTTTCTTCGAAAATCCCGGCAGCAGCCCCTCGACCTGCTTCATTGAGCGGTGATACACGAAAACAATCTGGGCTGTCTTCAGGGAAAGAGCCTCGTGGTCGAACTTGCCGTCATCGCAGGTCGTGATGTGCCGTTTGAAATCGTCCAGGTCAATGATGTAATATTCGTCCTCATTGCCCCTGAGCTCGAATGTGATGTCGAGATACTTTCCGCGGCCCTGGTGGCCCTGGATATATGGCGCAAGCTCGCCTTTGAGAATCTCCAGGTCGGGCTCCTGCGTATCGGGGAACGGGGGTTCCGTGAGGTATGGCTCGACATCGGCGAGGAACCAGCGGTCTTTCCGGACTCTGTCGATTGCCGCATACGTTCCGAGGCTTTCCCAGAGTTCGGGGTGTTCGAGGTAGAGCCAGGCGGCTTTGTTCAGCACGGTCTCCTCGGCATACGCGGCCGGCAGGGAAAGCGACTGGGCTTCCAGCGAGTGGATGATGGCCTCGCTTGCGCCGGCCCACGCGGCGAACGTGCCGATTTCCACCAGTTCGGGCTCGATGATCTTGTGGTCGGCGTCGTCCATGAGCATGTAGTTCATGAACACGTCATTTCTGTATTTGAAAGCGGAGGCATTCCAGTCAACGTTCATGGAAATGCTGTGCCGCGAAAGAAGAGCGGAGAAAAGGTCGGGCTTGATCCGACGGACCGTATTCTTTACGTTGAATCCGTCACTCATTGTAATTGTCCTTTCAAAATCAAAAAAGCAGTTCGGTCTGTATACCTCATCCGGCGCGGAGCATGGCCGTCAGTTTGCGGTAGACGTGGGCGGTGTCCCGCGCGTCTTCCAGGGCGTTGTGCTGGACGTCGCCATCGATATCAAGCATGAGCTTGAGCGACTGGAGGGAGACGCTGGAAAACGGTTCCTCCCCGATCTGGGTACGGAGGATATCGTTGAGCGAAAGGGCCAGCCTCATGCTGTCGCGTCCGTGATGCGAGAAAATCCGGGAGAACACGGGGAACGCGGCCTTCATGAATGCCATGTCGAACGCGAGGTTATGGGCGATGGGCGTGATGGACTGGATTCCGTTCTCCTCGGCCCAGCGGATAAGGTCGGCCTCGACTTCTTCCAGTGGCTTTCCCTCGGCGGGATTGAGGTGATTCACGGCGACGGCCTTCGGGTCGATGCGGTCCGGGTGTTCCGCACGAATCCTGCAGGAAAACTCCGGGATGCATCTGTCGATGGTGAAGTCCGGCGCAAGCGGGACGACGGCGATTTCGAGGACATCGTTCCACCCAGGCGCAAGGCCGGTGGTTTCGAGGTCGATTGCGGCAAAAATGTTCATGTCATCTTCTCCTATCAAATCAATTTCAGTATCAGCAGGACCGGAAGCAGCAGGAACATCACGATGCATCCGTATGCTTCCCGTCTTTCTTCTTCATGCTCGGAAACAGGCTCCCAATACGGGCATCCCTGTGTTCCGGCTCCGTCTGGATCGCGGCCTCCGCCTTGAAGTGTGCATTCGCATTCTTCGGGGTCGTAGTTCTCGCAGTTTCTGCACGACATATTCAATTCTCCTTCACGCTCAGTAACGCGGCTTGGTGAACAGGATCAGGGTGATGAGGACGTAGTAGAACGCCAGGAACATGAGCTTTATGGCGGTGAACATCCCGGCGAGGATGATGTACAGCACCTCCGACACGGAGAATCTTTCCGAGTCCATCATTTCGCAACTCCTTTCGCCTCGCCATAGCGGCGCGTGACGATGGAGCAGAAGGTCACGAGCGAGCAGAGCGCCTGCCACTGTTCGTTCGGCGGGTATCCGTTGCATCCTCCGGATTCCTTGACGAGGTCGTTTCCCTCGAACAGCTTCAGGTCCCACATCATGCCGTCCATGACGGGCTCGAAATAGTTCTCTGCCCATTCTTCCGGGCGGCTCGTGTTCAGTTTCGCTTCAATCGTGGAGCGTTCGCGGGAGCCGATCCGACACCACTTGACGCCCTCGACGAAGGAATCGACGATGATTTCGTTCATGGCGAAATCGATGGTGATGGTCTTGCCGAGGTCCGGCCAGACGCTTTCACGGTAGGTGAGCTTGTCGAACTTCATATTCATTCCTCCTCACACAAAGGCCAGCCTGGCGATAATGATGATCGCCACGATGCTGATGACGATAAAAACGATGTTCTCCGAAGTCGCGGCGACTGCGGAGCGAATAACTTTGGCAGTTCTCTCCTTCACGGTATTTCTCCTTGGCTGTATGATTCGATATGACGGATGAAAACCGGGTCCGTCAGGACCCATGTTTTCCCGTTTGCGAATATAATCTATCACGTCACCCTGCTACTGGGTGTCAGTGTAAATCAAAAACGCGAAAAAAGTCGGAAAAAAATTCTCTTGCGGGCGCGCGAGGGCGTCTCTCCATATTGCTCTTTTGAAAAAAAACCGCAAAAAAACCGGAGAAAGCCCGGTTTTCCCGGACCGATTTCCGAAAAATGGTAAAGATATATGGCAGGCAAGAACCAGACAACGCGCGAAAGGAGGCCTTATGAAACAACCGAAATCGGTTCCGGACAACATCTGGGACGCAATCGAGATATTTGCCGAAGCTTTACGGAGAAAGTTCGAAACTCCCCTTGCTTTATCCGCAGATGCGAGCTTAAGTAATGCAGATGCAACCCAATCATCAACAGGAGGTTACAATGGCAGACAGAAATGTGATACTGCGCCAGCTGGCGAATCTGAGCAAAATGAATCTGAATGAGCTCCGGGAGAAGTATGAGGAGCTGTTCGGATGCGAGACCAAGCTGAAGTCCGCGGAATTCCTGCGGAGACGGCTGGCATACCGTATTCAGGAAGTCCACTACGGCGGCCTGAGCGAGGAAGACCATCGCAAGCTCGAAGCCATCGCCGCGAACGATTCCCGGGCAAATCTCATCAACAAAAGACAAGCCAAGGATCTTCCCCGCGGGACAAGACTGCGCCGGGTATGGCATGGGACGGTCTATGAGGTCACGGCGACGGGCTCCGGAGGCTACGAGTACAACGGACGCATTTACCGTTCGCTGTCCGCGGTGACAGAGCAGATCACCGGCACGAAATGGAACGGAAGAAACTTCTTCGGAGTGTCATAACGCATGGAAAAAAACGAGATTCAAAAGAAGAGATGCGCCATTTACACGCGCAAAAGCGTCGAGGACGGGTTGGAGATGGAATACAACTCCCTCGACGCGCAGAGGGATGCCTGCGAGGCATACATAGCAAGCCAGAAGTCGAACGGGTGGGAGTGTCTGCCCCAGCATTATGACGACGGCGGCATATCGGGCGGTACACTCGACCGACCGGCGCTGAAAGAGCTGCTGCGCGACGCAAAGAATGGGCAGGTGGACATCATCGTCATCTATAAAATCGATCGCCTCTCGCGCTCGATCTGCGACTTCGCCGAGCTGTCGAAGATGTTCGATGACTGGGGCGTGTCGTTCGTCTCGGTCACGCAGGAGATCAATACCTCGACCTCGGCGGGACGTATGATGCTGAATATCCTGATCACGTTCGCGCAATACGAACGCGAGGTCATCGCCGAACGTATCCGCGATAAGATGTCGGCCAGCCGCAAACGCGGACAGTGGGTCGGCGGCACGGTCCCCTACGGGTACGTCAGAGAGAACCGCCGTATTGTCCCGGACCCGGAAAAGGCGGAGGTGGTCGGCAAGATATTCGAGCTGTTCCTGAAAGATAAATCCTCCCGCGCAGTGGCGTTCCGCCTGAACAAGAAGGGCATCAAAAACGCCAATGGCGTCGACTGGAAGCCGAGCTCAATCAACAGGATGCTGTGCAACCATACCTATGTCGGCGAGGTGTTCTACAAAGGGGAAATCTACCCCGGCGAACACGAGGCGCTCATAGACCGGAAAACATGGGATGCCGCCCAGAAGATTATCAATAGTCACCGCCATGGTACATATGGATCAACAATCCGCCGTCACGAAGCGCTCAAAGGCGTCATCCGGTGCGGGCACTGCAACTGCGCCATGACGCCGACGTTCTCCAAGCGCTGGGGAAGAGAATACCACTATTATCGGTGCGCCGAGGATTTCGAACGGGAGGTTCATGTCTGCCCGGTCCGATACGTTCCGGCAGGAGAAATCGAAAAAGCCGTGGTAAAGCATCTGGGGCTTCTGTTCACGACGACAACCTTCGTGTCGATGGTGTCGGCGCAGTCCGGAATTCCGATTTCGGAGACGAAGGCGGCATTCGATGACATCGAAAGCTTCTGGAATGATCTCCTCCCCGAAGAACGCTACCGCATAATCCATCTGCTCGTTGAATATGTCACCGTCAAGGAAGACGGTATCGCCATAAAAATCAAGACTGCCGGAATGCGCAGTCTAATCAAGGAGTTGCAGCAAGATGACATCAATTGAAACCACCGACGACGGGAACATCGTGGTCCGTATCCAGATGAGCCTCCGGAACTATTCCGGACGGAAGAAGCTTATCATCGTGGACGGAGAATTCGACGCGACGAAAATCATGACCCAGGAGGATGGAGACAAGCCCGTCCTTCTCTCGCTTGCGCGCGCACATCATTGGAAAAAGCTGATGGATGAAGGCAAATGCAAGTCGACCTTCGACATCGCTTATAAACTGACCATTGATCCCGGATACGTCCGCAGGCTTCTGTCCCTGAACAACCTTTCCCCGAAGATTGTCCGTCGATTCCTGGACGGAACGCAACCGGACGGTCTGTCTCTGTCCAAGCTTCTGGAGCCCCAGCCATATTCCTGGGAGGAACAGGAAAAGAAGCTTCTCGGCTGCTAACAAAACGACCAAACACAGCGCCCGTGCCGGCCCTTCCAAAGGCTCCCGGCACGGGCCATTTTTTGCATCAAAGCCGTTTTTGCGCAAAATTTTTCGTGCAAAAATCGAAAAATATTCTTCTGTCTATCAACGACTTGTAATTTTGCATCACGTTTTGCGAGCCAGTTTCGTGCAAAATCCGCCGTGGGGTACCGGACGCAATTCCGCGCCGGGGAAAACCCAAAGGAGTTTGCACTATGGCAAACAAAAAAACTTACACCGCGAGCGAAACGCTCGAACCCGTCCCCGAATTCTCGAAAACCGTCATGAACCACATCTACTATGTGGCCGACACCATGATCGGAAAGGCAAACTACGTCGAAGACGACCGCTGCGATCTCATCCAGGAGCTGTCCCTTGCCGCCTGGCGCGCCATGTCGACCTACCGCCAGAACGAGAACGCCGCCATCGACACCTATGTCTGCCGCGCAATCGACATCGCGTCGAAGAACCTGTACCGCAACAGAATCCGGAAGAACTCGGACATCCCCGCCGTCTCCTTCGAGGAATTCGCCCTCGACGAAAAGCACGAGGCTCTGCTCCCCGTCGTCGACGACTGCGACAAGATCGATCTCGCCATTGACGTCCGCAACGTCGTGGACAGCCTGCCCGCGGATCTGAAGGAAATCTGCCGGCTGATCATGGCCGGATACTCTTTCCAGGAAATCGGGAAGCTGACCGGAACGTCCAAAACGACCATCTGCCGCCGCATCCCCGAAATCCGCGCATACTTCGTCCGGAACGGAATCGACTACCGTTTCAAGGAAAATTGAGCTCTGCCAAAACTTTTTTCCGAAAAAAGCCAAAAAATGCGGACCGATTTCGGAAAAATGGTAAAGATATATGGCAGCGACAGAGAGAATCAAACAACATCGGAGACCCCGACCATGACAAACTTCATCATCCACGAACCGGCGGAAAGCTACCACTTCCGCAGCCGTAACGGCGAATACATGTCCAGCCATCTGCTGGCCGACTTCCGCGAAAGCCCCGCGCTCTACTATAAGGAAATTACGGGGCAGACGGAAGAGAAAGAGTCCGCCGCATTCACCCTTGGCCGCGCGGCCCACAGCCTGATCCTCGAAGGCCGCCACGCATTCGACCGCGACTACATCGTCTGCAACGGCCCCGTCAATCCCCGGACCGGCGAGCCCTTCGGCAAGGCCACCAAGGCCTACGCCGACTGGCTGGCGGAACAGGAGCGCGAGGTCATTTCCGAAAAGGACTTCGGCTTCATCATGAAACTCCAGGCCGCCGTCTGCGTTCACCCCGAAGCCGTGAAGCTCCTCGCGAACGGCGAGGCCGAAGGCGTCGTCCGAGCCTGCTGCAACGGCGTCCCCTGCCAGATCAGGATGGACTGGTTCAACCCGGACTACGGCCTTGCCGACCTCAAGACCTGCGACAGCCTGCGCTGGTTCGAGTCCGACTGCCGCCGCTACGGATACATCCACCAAATGGCCTTCTACCGCATGGTTCTCCGCGCCGTTTCCGGCACGACCTTCCCCGTCTACATGATCGCCGTCGAGAAGAACGAGCCGTTCTCCGCAGGCGTCTGGAAGCTGACCGACGAGGTTCTCGACCTCGCCGAGAAGACGAACAAGGCCGCCCTGAACCGCTACCGCGAGTGCGACAACTCCGGCGTCTGGCCGACCGGCTACGAAGACCTCCGCATCATCGACACCCTTTAATCCCCAATACCATAGCAACCGAAAGGAAAATCACCATGCATCCCTCCACCATCAAGAGAATCACCACGAAAGTCAAATGCATCACGCCGGACAAGGCCTGCAGGATGCTCGACAAGAACACCATGAACCGGAACATCGACCAGAAGCGTGTCGAACAGTATGCCCGCGACATGAAAAGCGGCCGCTGGACCCTTAACGGCTCCACTATCGTCATCGCCAAGGACGGAACCATCCTCGACGGTCAGCACCGCCTCTGGGGCGTCATCATCGCCGGTGTCCCCGTCTTCTTCCTCATCGTCTATAACGCGGCCAAGGAAGATATCAACACCATCGATACCGGCATGGCCCGCACCTCCCGGCACATTCTCCAGATTGCCAACTCCAAGCACTCCACCACCGCCGCCACCACGACGAAGCTCCTCTGGCTCCACGACAACATCGACCGCGACCTCTCCCCGGAAACCTGCCGCATGAACGTCAGCAATTTCGAACTGAGCGCCTTCTACAATAAGCGCAAGGACATGATTGAAAAGGCCGCCTCCGTCGCCGAACACAAGCACCCGTTCGTGAAGTCCCACATGGCGCTCGCCTTCTGCATCATCGGCAGGAGCACCGCCCACCTCGACAAACTCGCGGAGTTCTTCGAGACCCTCAAGAACGTCGCCCCCATCGGCCCCAGACACCCCATCGCGACTCTTCAGGCCAAGCTGTTCAACAACAAGCTCAAAAACAGGAAGATGTCCGTCCAGGAAACCCTCGCCGCCTACATCCGCGTCTGGAACGCCTTCGTCCGCGGCAACGACCTTACCACCATCCGCTGGAATGCCAGCGAGCCGATTCCGGAGGTGCTCTGATGTCCGACACGACCGAAAAGAAATACGACGACTACGTCTTCGTCTCGTCCGAAGAGGTCTCGATGCTGGACCCGACCATCATTAAAACGGCCTCCCCGTTCAAGGATCTGTTCCCCGTGCGGGAAGCTGAACTGGATCGTGTCGTGGAAAGCATGAAGGCCGACGGGTACGATTCGGCACACCCCATCATCCTCTGGGCAGGACACAACGTGACCGTCATCGACGGTCACACCCGCCTGGCCGCCGCTAAGAAGCTCCTGTTCGCCCAGATCCCCGTCATCCACAAGGAATTCAAGGACGAGGCCGAAGCCCTGGAATACGCCATCAAGTCCCAGCGGAACCGCAGGAATCTGACCGACGCCGACCTTCTCCGCTGCGTCACGGAACTGGATAAGCGGATGAAGGAAGGGCGTCCCGGCAAAACTGCCACAAATTTGGCAGTAAACGGACGATCCTCCGAAAATACGGCGAAGCTCCTCGGCACGTCCCGCGGCAAGGTCGAGAAAATCCGCACCATCAACGACCACGCATCCGATGAGGTCAAGGAAGCCGTCAAGTCCGGCAAGCTCTCGGTCAACAAGGCGTACAATGAAACGCAGGATACGCGCAAGCAGGAACAGTTCGAAACCGAAGAAGACCTCATGCTCGCCCGCCAGACCACGCTCCAGGACTCCATCTGCGGATTAATCCGCAACCGGATTCAGCGCGAGATGAAGAAGTATCCCGGCTCCCCGTTCTCCGAAGAAGCCAGCGCCGAAATGCTGCAGGCCATCATCGAAACCATCAAAAACGAATTCAAACATATCACCAGAAAAGGAAACGACTGACCATGAACATCAACACCATCTTCCAGCCTGAAGAGAAAAGCACCGTCACCGGAAAGACCTTCTTCGTCGACACGAAGGAACTCCGCACCGCCGAACCCTTCAAGAGCCTCTTCCCCATTCGCGAGGATGTCCTGGCCCGGATCACCGCCGACATGAAGCAGCACGGCTTCGACAGCGCCCGCCCGATCACCGTGTGGGCAGGACACAGGTTCACCGTGGTTGACGGACACACCCGTCTCCTCGCCGCCACCAAGCTCGGCATCTCCGGCGTCCCCATCGTCATCCGCGAATTCGCCGATGAAAACAAAGCCTTGGAATACGCCATCAATTCGCAGCGCAACCGCCGCAACCTCACCGACGCAGAACTCCTGCGCTGTCTGTCCGAACTCGACAAGCGGAAAAAGACCGGCCACTCCAAAGACAACACGGAACGCGGCAAGAGCTCCGAAAGAACCGCCCGGCTTCTCGGCGTCTCCCGCACGAAAATCGAACGCCTCCGCTCCATCGCCGACCACGCGACCGAGACCATCAAACTGGCTGTCCTGTCCGGCGACCTCTCGGCACACCGGGCATACGTCATCACGATGGAAGCCCGCCGCATGAACGACTGCGACGGCATGGACGAATTCAAGGCCGCGCGTCTGGCCGCCCTGGAAAAGAACATCTGCAAGGTGATCCGCGAACGGGCCGACCTTGAACTGATCCGGCATCCCGACATCCGCTACGCCGATTCCGAAATCCACGCCCTGAAAGGCAGAATCATCTCCAGGCTCAGCAAGGAGCTCGGCAAACTGAAGGAAGGAAACTGACCATGAGCATGCTCGAAAACATTCAGACCGGCCGCGAGAACAAGCCTCCCCGCATCATGGTGTACGGGCAAGAAGGCGTCGGCAAGTCGACCCTAGGGGCATCCGCCCCCGACCCCATCTTCATTCAGACCGAGGATGGCCTCGGTGAAATCGACACCTGCAAGTTCCCGCTCGCCGGAACCCTCTCCGACGTCCTCGCCGAGCTGACCGCCCTCCGCGATGAGGAGCACAACTTCCGCACCGTGGTCGTCGACTCCCTCGACTGGCTTGAACGCCTCATCTTCGATGAGGTGTGCAAGGAATTCGGCGTCCGCAGCATCGAAAAGGCGGACGGCGGATTCGGGAAAGGCTATGTGGATGCCCTCGTTCACTGGCGCAAAGTCCTCGCGCTCCTCGACGACCTCCGGAACAAACGCGGCATGATGATTATCCTGCTCGCCCACGCCAAGGTCGAACGCTTCGAAGACCCGGAGAACACCGCATACGACCGCTACGCTCCCCGCCTGCACAAACACGCCGCAAGCCTCATCTCCGAGTGGGTCGATGCCGTGCTGTTCGCCACGAAGCGCCTCCGCATCTCCAAGGACGGCGACAGCCGCTCCATCGCGTCCCCCATCGGGGCT
>JAFSZN010000120.1 GCA_017455665.1 Lentisphaeria bacterium | reverse complement strand
CGTCTTCGAGGGCAAGGCGATCGGCGAAGGGAAGAAGAGCCTCGCCTACTCGCTCGTGTTCCGGTCCCCCGACCGCACGCTCACCGACGACGAGGTCAACGTCCTTTACGAAAAGGTCCGCAAGAACCTCGCGGAAGGACTTGGCGTCGAACTCCGCTGAGTAAAAAAGCCGTTTCCATTCCGGGGGCGGCTTAGCAAAACCTGCAAAACTCCGGCGTTCCGGGAATCAACCCCCGGAGCGCCATCTTTTGTGCGCTCGCGCAGCAGCGCACTGCCCAAGTGGAGGCTTTGCCTCCCGCGTCTCGCGGTCAAGTAAAAATGTCACCGAGTGTGAGCGAGGCTGCCACGGCGGCTTCGCCGCCCCTGGCGAAGCGGGGACGCAGCGCGTCCTATGTGCCGGAGGCGGAGCCAGGCACAACCGCTTTGGAGACCCCCGCCTTCCTCAAAAACGAAAAAACGGAGAAAAGCCCAAAAAAAGTTTGATTTTTATCCTGATCGCATGTAAATTGTAATTCGGAATTGCATTTTAGACCGTCTGAGATTCGACTCCAAGCTTATTTATGGTCATTTCAGCAAAAGGCAACGAAAACAGTCCAGGCTGTTTTATTATTTCCCCGCCATTTATCAGCATCTTCAAACAAAGAGAATACCGGTAAAGAGAAAAGATTATGGAAAAGGTTCAACTTCTGTTTGACAAACGGAATAAAATGATCGAACATTTTGTTCAACCGTTAACAGGATTCTTCTCTTTGCACCGACAGAACATCATTTCTTTGTCATGTGACTTCAATGCAGATATAACCATTCCTATTCCGAACACTTTTGCCGCGAGGATCAACGGGCAACTGCTTTTCTTCGATGTAAGTGACGGCAGTGATAATTTTTTGCGCGACTCCCACATCGAGTATTTGCGCGAACATGACATCATATTATACAAACGGGCATATGAATCATCTTTGTATGACAGGATTCCTTTCATTCACTCATTAGGATTGAACTATTTCGGGGATTTCACTTCTCTTTTTCACAGGGCATCGTTTCTCTTTGGTTTAAGGATGTTCGGATTTCACAGGACAATGGGATTGATCTACAATCATTCCGATATGGACAGACGCTGGTCCATGAGGGCAAGAAGGAAGAATAAACCTGACGAAGGCATTCTCTTCTGCACCAGATTGTGGGAGCAAAAGGATTGCTCCAGTCCTGTCGACGAGCTCAACAGCTTGCGCATCAAAGCTACGATGGCGATTCGCAACACGTTCAAGGACCGTGCCGTCGCCGGCGTTTACGACTCCGCATTGGCGAGGCAGATGTGCCCGGAACTGATTCTGCCCGGAACGATAACAAAGAGAAAGCACTATCTTGAGTTGATGAATCAATCTTCCGTTTGTATTACAACCACGGGATTACATCGTTCAACGGGATGGCGCTTCGCCGAGTATGTCGCGGCGGGCAAGGCAATCATCTCGGAGCCATTGTTTTTTTCTCCGCCTGGTGATTTGAGTGTTGGAAAGAACTATCTTACTTTCAACTCGGCGGATTCGCTTCTCGCTTCGGTGGACCACCTGCTTTCACACCCGCGGGCGATCAGGGATATGGAAAAAGAAAACATAGATTATTACTATCGTTTCTTGCGCCCGGATGTGCTTGTCTTCAATGCGATCAAAGACTATCTGTGATTCCTGATTCGAGATTTTGCGACACTCCCCGGAGATAAAAACGGGAATCAGCAGTCCTATTGCATGTTTTTCCCTGCGCATTTACATCCCTGCCATATCGTCAACACCTGACATTCGGCACAATGACCCGATCGCACCGATCACCGACGGAAACATCCCCATAAAGCGCGGGGGGATCGCTTCTTCAACCCCAGGTCTCCGACTCCGACACTTCTTCACAGGCACAAAAGAATGCACCCCGTCCGGGCACGTTTCGTGATATCGACACCGCATGCACATAAAACGAAACCTCAAGTCAAACACATACGCGGAAAACAAAACGCCCCCAAGGCGAAAAAAACTGTCAAAAGTTGTCAGATTTTATCAGGATCGAAGAAAAAAGATTGCAAAAAAGGGGGTTGCGGTGTATATTAATTGGTTAGACATTCACACTCACACAACCCATTTTCCATTCAACTCAGGAGCTTTTCCCATGAAAAACAGCTTGTTCGATCTCGAAGACCGCGTCATCGTCGTAACCGGAGCCGCAGGCGTGCTCGCGGGCGGAACCGCCCGTTATCTGCTCGAACAGGGCGCGAAAGTCGTGATGCTGGACCTGAAGCAGGAAGTCGTGGACCAGATCGTGGCGGACGCGAAGGCGACCATCTCCCCGAAGGTGTCCGGCTACGCGTGCAACGTGCTCGACCGCGACATGCTCGAATCCGTGTATGAGAAGGTCATGGCGGAACACGGCCGCGTGGACGCGCTGGTGAACGGCGCGGGCGGCAACATGGCTGGCGCGATGGTCAACCCCGACCAGACCATCTTCGACCTCAAATTCGACCAGTACGAGAAAGTGCTCGACCTGAACCTGAAGGGCACGCTGCTGCCGACGATCGTCTTCGTGAAGGCGATGGTCCAGCAGAAGAAAGGCGCGATCGTGAACTTCTCCAGCATGGCGGCGAAGCAGGCGATCTCCCGCGGCATCGGCTACTCGAACGCGAAGGGCGCGATCGACAACCTGACCCGCTGGCTCGCGATGGAGTTCGGCATGAAGTTCGGCGAAGGCCTCCGTGTGAACGCCATCGCCCCCGGATTCTTCCTCGGCAAGCAGAACCGCGCGCTCCTCGTGAACGAGGACGGCTCCTACACTGCCCGCGGCAAGCAGGTCGTCGCGAAGACCCCGATGGGCCGTTTCGGCGACCAGAGCGAGGTCTACGGCTGCATCCATTACCTGCTCTCCGACGCCGCCAGCTTCGTGACCGGCGCGATCATCCCGGTCGACGGCGGCTTCTCCTCCTTCTCCGGCATCTGACCTCACACGCACCTCAGGAGACCATGCCATGCTGATGGAAGAATCGTTCCGCTGGTTCGGGCCGAACGACCCGGTTTCGCTTCAGACGATCCGCCAGACAGGCGCGACCGGCGTCGTGACCTCGCTGCACCAGATCCCGTACGGGGAAGTCTGGACCGTGAAGGACATCATGGAGCGCAAGGAGATGATCGAACGCGCCGGGCTGACCTGGAGCGCCGTCGAAAGCCTCCCCGTCCACGAAAACATCAAGACGAAGTCCGGCAACTACGAGGAACTGTACGAGAACTACCGCATCTCGCTCCGCAATCTCGGCAAGTGCGGACTCTCCGTCATCACCTACAACTTCATGCCCGTGCTGGACTGGATCCGCACCGACCTCAGCTACGAGCTGCCGGACGGCTCCCGCACCCTCTTCTTCCATCGCACGAAGTTCGCGGCGTTCGACATCTTCATTCTCGGCCGCAAGAACGCCGAGGCGGACTATGCGCCGGAGATCGTGGAACGCGCGAAACGCTATTTCGAAAGCCTCTCCCGCGAGGAAGCCAAGCAATTCGAGCTTGACATCGTCGACAATTTCCCCGGATTCAAGGGCGTCACGCTCGACGACGTCCGCGCCATGCTCTCCCGCTACGACAACATCGGCCGTGCCGAACTCAAGGCGAACCACAAGGCGTTCCTCAACGCCGTCTGCCCCGCCGCCGAAGAAGCCGGCTGTCAGCTCGTCATCCACCCCGACGATCCGCCATTCGCGCTCCTCGGCCTCCCGCGCATCTTCAGCACGGCGCAGGACATCACCGAGCTGCTGGCGATGGACGCCAGCCCGGCGAACGGCATCTGCTTCTGCACCGGCTCGTTCAGCGGCCGCGCGGAAAACAACCTCGTGCCGATGTTCAAATCCTGCGCCGACCGCGTCGGATTCGTGCATCTGCGCAGCACCGAGCACACGCCCGAGGGCAATTTCTACGAGGCGAACCACCTGGAAGGCGTCGTGGACATGTACGGCATGGTCAAGGCGGTCGTCGAAGAGCAGATCCGCCGCATCGAATCCGGCCGCAAGGACTGGCGCATCGTGATGCGTCCGGACCACGGCCATGTGATCGCCGACGACCTCGACAAGAAGGCGACGATGATCACGCCCGGCTACTCCGCGCTCGGACGCATGCGTGGCCTCGCCGAACTCCGCGGCCTCGAATACGGCATCCTGCACGCCCTCTATCCGCAGTACCTCAAATACTGCAAATGATGCGGCAGGCGCCAGTCAACTCCTGACAGAGCAACGTCCGAACCCGGTCTCCTGAACGGATGCCGGGTTCTTTCTTTTATGTGGTGAAAAGAGGGCACAGCTGTGCCAATGCGACAGGTTGGCGCGACATTTTGACACAGTGAGACGCGCCGTGACATGCCGGGAAACGGCGGATTCCGGCGAAACGATTTTGCAAATCACTGCAAGATGAATTGTTTTTGAGAATCGCAAAAACTTGGCATCATGTATGCTTAATCCAAAGGCGAAGTCTCGAACAAAACAACAAACCCTTTTCACAGAAAGGACAGTCACTATGAGCAAGATTCTCGGTATTGACCTCGGCACCACCAACAGCT
>JAFSZN010000119.1 GCA_017455665.1 Lentisphaeria bacterium | reverse complement strand
CACGCAGCGTTCGCTGAAGGTGCGCCAGCCGCTGGCGCGCGCCGTGCTGGTGTCCATCGACCCCGAGGTGCGCGAACTGCTCGCCCTGAGCGAAGGCGTGATCGCGGACGAACTGAACGTGAAGAAGGTCGAGATCTTCGGCGACGAGGAGTCGCTGGTGCATCTCTCTGCCAAGGCGAACTTCAAGAGCCTCGGTTCCCGCCTCGGCCCGAAGATGAAGGCGTTCGCCGCCGAGATCGCCAAGCTCTCCTCGCACGTGATCTCGTCCATCATGGCGGGCACGCCGTACGAACTGAAGCTCGAGGACGGCACGACCTGTCTGCTCGGCGCATCCGACATCGTGGTCAACCGCACCGAACGCCCCGGATTCTGCGTGGCGGCGGACGCGTCCCTCACGATCGCGCTCGACACCGAGCTGAACGACGAACTGCTCGCCGAAGGCTACGCCCGCGAGCTCGTGAGCCGCATCCAGAACCTCCGCAAGGAGATGGACCTGCAGGTCTCCGACCGCATCGCCGTGCGCGTGACCGCCGGTCAGGACCTGCTCGACGCGCTCGAATCCGGACGCGAACACATCTGCGCGGAAACGCTCGCCTCGAATCTCGAATTCATCCCTGCCGGCAGCGAAGCCCTCGACGGCGACCTGAACGGCAAACCCTGCGGAGTCGAAGTCCGGAAAGCCTGACGTCCGGCACCGTTTGCGGAGGTATCTGCCATGAAATGCGAACAATGCGGATTTCTCGTGGACTCCCTGCCGGAAGGCGGGGGAGAATACCTTTGCCCGAACTGCGGCTGGGTCATGCGGAAAGGTCCTCCCGCCGAGCCCGGCGACGGGCAGCCGTCCCCCACCGACACGGCGACCAATACGCACCTGAAGATCGCGAAGACCGTGAACGTCGGGTTCGGCGATTTCGCCTCTGTGCTCGCCGCCACCGACGCCAGCAGGATCGCGACGCCCGAAGCACGGGACGGCGAGCCGGAACGCACCCGTACGGCGACCGGTTCGACCCTGAACGTGGAGGCCCCGGACGACGATGACGCGCTGGCCCCGCTCGACGTGTACGACGAGGACGACGAATACGCCCGGATCCAGGCGGAGATCGCAAGCCGCAAAGCCGCGCTCGACGCCCGCGCCGCCGAACTCGACGCCCGCGAAAAATACCTGAACAAGAAGCTCGACGAGATCATCGCCGAAAAGGAGTTCCTGCGCACCGGACTCGAGAAGACCGACGCGGAGCGCGCCTCGTACCTGAAGCAGAAAAGCATCATCGACGTGCGGCGTGCCGACATGGAAAAGGAAATGGCGGCGCGCAAGGCCTCGCTTGATGCCCGTGCCGCCGAGATCGAAAAGAAAACCGAGGCGATGAACAAGATGCGTTCCGAGCTGGAGAAGCTCAAGCGTGAAATGGACGCATCCATGACTGGAGAACAGCCAATAGACGACGCCACCACGTCGTCCGTCTCGATCCCGTACAGCGCCAAGCTCCTCCGGACGAACAACAAGCTGGAACGCACCGTACGTATTCAGAGGCTTGCCCTGATCGGCCTCGCCGCGCTCGTCGTCATTTTGATCGTGCTTCTCTTCGTGAAGGAGTCCGAATTGCGGCGCGTCCGCACTAGGTTGAAGAGACTCCCGGAATGTACGTATATGGCAGCCCCCGCCCGCACGGAGGCCGTCTCCGCTCCATCCGAGGACACCTTAAACGCCGAACCCCAATCCTCGCCGGAATCCGAAACCTCCGGCGGCGGATTATGACCATATCGTGCCGGATGGCACAGAAAGAAAGACAACGACCATGAAACGAGTTTTGACCGGGATCCAGCCCTCCGGGATCCTCCATATCGGAAATTATTTCGGGGCGATCCGCTCCACCGTGCGCCTTCAGGAAGAATGCGACGACGCGGTCGTCTTCATCGCCGACCTGCACTCCCTGACCGTTCAGCCGAAGCCGGAAGAACTGCGCGAACGTGTCCGCGGCGTGGCGGTCGACTTCCTCGCCTGCGGCCTCGACCCGGAGAAGGTCATCTTCTTCCGCCAGTCGGACGTGAACGTGGTGTGCGAGCTGATGTGGATCCTGAACTGTCAGACGGGCGTCGGCCTGCTCGAGCGCGCCCACAGCTACAAGGACAAGATCGCGAAGGGGTTCTCCCCCAACAACGGCCTGTTCTCGTACCCCGTGCTCATGGCAGCCGACATCCTGCTGTACCACGCGAACCTCGTCCCCGTCGGCAAGGACCAGAAACAGCACCTCGAAATGACGCGCGACATCGCAATCCGGTTCAACCAGCAGTACGGCGACGTCCTGACCATCCCGGAGCCGTACATCAGCGGCGAAGTGGCGGTGGTGCCCGGCACGGACGGGCAGAAGATGTCCAAGAGCTACAACAACACCATCGAGATCTTCGGCGAGCCGAAAGCGATCAGGAAGAAGATCATGAGCATCCAGACCGATTCCAAGGGGCTGGAGGAGCCGAAGGACCCGGACACCTGCACGATCTTCGCGCTGTACAAGCTCTTCGCCACGCCCGAACAGCAGGCGGAGATGGCGGAACGCTACCGCGCCGGAAACTACGGGTACGGACACGCCAAGCTCGCGCTGTTCGACGCGTACATGGATTTCTTCGCGCCGATGCGCAAGCGCCGCGAGGAACTGCTCGCCGATCCGGGCTACGTCGACGCCGTCCTGAAGCGCGGCGCCGAACGCGCCTCCGAACTTGCCCAGGCTACGATGAACGAGGTCCGCAAGGCGGTCGGCCTCCGCTGACGCGCCGGAAAACGGACCGCATGGAACAAACGGCGGAAACCGGTGTCAAACGGTAATCCGAACCGGACCGCTTAACATAAGGAGAATACCGATGTGGGATTATAACAACAAAGTCATGGATTATTTCCTGAACCCGCGGAACGTGGGCGAGATCGCCGACGCCGACGCGGAGGCCGAGGTCGGCAACATGACCTGCGGCGACGCCCTCAGAATCTTTCTCAAGATCGACGAAAAGACGCACAAGATCCTGGACGCCAAATTCAAGACCTTCGGTTGCGCCAGCGCCATCGCCAGCTCGTCCATCCTGACCGAGATCGTGATCGGCATGACCGTCGAGGAGGCCGCGCGCGTGACCAACCGCGACATCGTGGACCGTCTCGGCGAGCTTCCCGAAGAGAAGATGCACTGCTCCGTAATGGGCATGGAGGCGCTTCAGGCCGCCCTCGGCGAATACGCGAAGAAGCACGGCCTCACGCTTCCCGAAGTAAAAAACGACGACCCGGACGACCACGAGGGCCGCATCGTCTGCAAGTGCTTCGGCGTGACCGACGCGAAGATACGCAAGGTCGTCCGCCTGAACCACCTCACGACCGTCGCCCAGGTGACCGAGTACACCAAGGCGGGCGGCGCGTGCGGGACATGCCTCGACCAGATCCAGCAGATCCTCGACGAGATGAACAACACGGTTCACGCGCCCGCCGAGGCGGAGAAGCCGCAGACCGTCGACTTCGACGCCCTGTCGCCCGTGAAGAAGGCGCTGAAGGTGCAGGAAGTGATCGACAAGGAGATCAAGCCCGCGCTCGAACGCGACGGCGGCAGCATTGAGCTCATCGACCTCGACGGCGACGTCGTGAAGGTCTCCCTCCGCGGCGTTTGCGCGACCTGCCCGAACTCCAAGCTGACCCTGCGGAAACTCGTGCAGGGCAAGCTCCACGAATTCCTGTCCGACCGGCTCGTGGTCGAGGAGGCGTGACATGAAAGGCGAAGAACGCGTCATTTACCTGGACAACAACGCCACCACGCGCACCGCGCCGGAGGCCGTCGCCGCCATGCTGCCGTATTTCTCCGAATACTACGGCAACGCGTCCAGCATCCACAAGTTCGGCGGCCGCCTGGCGAAGGTGGTCGAGGAGGGCCGCGCGAAGGTCGCAGCGTTCCTCGGCGCCGATCCGAGCGAGATCATCTTCACGTCCTGCGGGACCGAGGGCGACAACGCCGCCATCCTGAGCGCGCTGGACGTCTGCCCGGTCCGCCGCCGCAAGATCGTGATCTCCACGGTCGAACACCCCGCCATCCTCAACCTCGGCAAGGACCTCGAACGCCGCGGCTACACCGTGGTGAAGATCCCCGTCGACAGCCTCGGCCGCCTCGACATGGACCGCGCCCGCGAGATGATCGACGAGCAGACCGCGGTCGTCTCCGTGATGTGGGCGAACAACGAGACCGGCAACCTGTACCCGGTGGAAGCCCTCGCCGAACTGGCGCACCGCGCCGGGGCGCTCTTCCATACCGACGCCGTCCAGGCCGCCGGAAAGATCCCGTTCAAGCTCCGCGACATGAACATCGACATGCTCAGCGTGTCCGGCCATAAATTCCATGCACCGAAGGGGATCGGCGCCCTCTACGTGCGCCGCGGCGTGCGGTTCCGTCCGTTCATCGTCGGCGGACATCAGGAACGCGGTCGCCGCGCCGGGACGGAGAACGTGCCGTACATCGTGGGCATGGGCGTCGCCGCCGAGCTCGCCATGGCGAACTTTGAGACGGAGAACAACTACGTCCGCAAGCTCCGCGACGACCTGCACAACCGCCTGATCGCCGCCATCCCGAGCGTCCGCGTGAACGGCGACGTGGAACACCGCCTGCCGAACACCACCAACCTTTCGTTCGAGTACATCGAGGGCGAATCCATCCTGATGCACATGGACATCTACGGCATCTGCGCCTCCAGCGGCAGCGCCTGCACGACCGGAAGCCTGGAGCCGTCCCACGTGATGCGCGCCATGGGCGTGCCGTACACCGCCGCGCACGGCGCGATCCGCTTCAGCTTCTCCCGCTACAACACGCAGGAGGACGTCGACACGGTCGTGGAGGTCCTGCCCGGCATCATCGAAAAGATCCGCGCGATCTCCCCGTACTGGGCGGATTTCGTGGCGAAACGCTGAAAAAACGAAAAAAAACGGCGAATCCGGTTTGACAAAACGCAAACCCGCGTATAAATTACGGGCGTTTTTCCGAACCGCTTTCATAGAACCCCATTGAAGGAGACTGTATTATGGTCATGATCTGCCCCTACTGCGATACGGAGATCAACGAAAAGCAGATGGAAGCCGAGGACGGGTGCTGCCCGGAATGCGGCGCCGTCCTGACGCAGTCGAACATCCTCAGCGACACCGACGACGAGGAGAACGACGGGTACGACGACTACGACGATGACGACGACGATTACTCCGCGTTCGGCGAGCGTTCCAGAGACTACGACGAGGAGTTCGACGAATTCGACGAATTCCTCGAGGAAGAGGAAAAACTCGAACGCAACGAGGCGAAGAACCGCAATAAAAACAAATGAAGCCGGAGTGGATGCCACAGGACTTCGAACTCTTTGACACCCATGCCCACCTCGGCGACGACGGATGCCCCGACGAGGCGGCGTTCTACCGGCGCGCGGAGGAGGCCGGGGTGCCGTGGTTCCTGCTGTGCGGCTCGGATTTCGAGTCCAGCAGCCGCGCCGCGGAGTTCGCGTCGCATTTCGCCCGCGTGTTTTTCGCCGCCGGACTGCATGCGCTCGACGTGGTGAAGCATCCGTGCGAAGCGGAGGCGTTCGAAGCGTTCGCCGATGCCCCGAGATTTGCCGCCGTCGGCGAGATCGGACTGGATTACTACTATGAACGCGACACGCGCGACACGCAGCTCAAGGTGTTCCGGGCGTTTCTGGAGCTGGCGCTCCGCCTGGACCGGCCCGCGATCGTGCACACGCGCGACGCCGACGGCAGCACGCTTGCCTACGACGACGCCTACAGCCTGCTTTCGGATTTCGCGCATGACGGCGGCCGGTTCGTCCTCCACTCCTTCGCCGGAAGCATCGCCGACTTCGAACGCTTTGCCGCACTCGGCGCGTACTTCGGATGCGGCGGCATGGTGACATTCAAAAAAGCGGACAACATCCGCGCGCTCGCCCTCCGCTATCCCGAGGACCGGCTCCTGCTCGAAACCGATTCCCCGTATCTCGCGCCCGTGCCGTTCCGCGGACAGGAGAACCACCCCGGATTCCTCCCGTGGACCGCCCACGCGCTGGCGGCGCTGCGCGGCTGGAGCATGGAGAAGACCGTGACCCTGACGACATCCAACGCCAAACGTTTTTTCAGGATACCCCCCGAAGATGAAAAACTCCAATAAACACGAAACGCTCCGCGGCTGGTTCCAGCTCGTCCGTCTGCCCCATCTCTTCACTATTCCCGGCGACCCGCTGGTCGGATTCCTGATCGCGGGCGGCATGCTTCAGCAGGGCAGGGGATATTTCCCCATCGCCGCCGTCTGCTTCATCTCGTTCGCCATGTCGCTGTTCGGCATCATTACGAACGACCTGGCGGACATCCAGATCGACTCGACGCAGCATCCCGACCGGCCTCTGCCGCGCGGCGTGATCAGCCCGCGCGCGGCGTCATACGCGGCGCAGCTGTGCTTCCTGGCGGCGGTCGTGTCCGCGTTGTGCCTGGGGTGGCGCTTCACGTTCGTCACGCTGGTGGCGCTCATCAGCATCTACACGTACAATTTTTACGTCAAGTACCGTCCGAAACGCATGTCCATGATGATGGCGGTCATGCGCGACCTGACGTTCGGGCTGGGCATCCTGATCGTGCCCGACATTTCCATCCGCCGCATCCTGCTGCTGGTCCTGTACGGCGTCGGGCTGTTCTTCTACTATTGCGGCATCAACGAGATCACGCGCTCCGAGACGCTCTCGAAAATGGTGCGGCCCGGCGGACGCGCCATGCTCGCCGGCGCGTGCTGCTGCGCCATTGTGCCGCTCATTTTCGTGATCAAGCTCCTGCGCGATTCCACGACCCTGCTGCCGGTGGTATTCGGCCTGCTGGCGATCCTGATGTGCGCGGTGTATCTGCTGATCGCGCTGTGGGTGTACCAGGTCTCCCGGACCGGAGCCTCGCCCGCCCGCGTCCAGATGTCCGTGCACGTGTCGTTCCGCGCCGCCTTCCTCGTGCAGGCCGCGGCCGCCGCGTCCTGCGGCCTGGTCGTCCTGCCGGTGATCCTCCTGCTGTGCCTGGCGGGGTCCGCGCTGGCGGAGAAATATTCCTGTTCCTGAGGCGGATTCCGGACGATGGAGGAGTGGTTCGACATGCGGGTCGACCCCGCGCAGATCGCGAAGGAACGCGCGAAGGCGCGCGAACTCCGCCGCACCAACTGGTGGCGTGCGCAGATCCAGAAGGGGATTTGCCATTACTGCGGCGGGAAGTTTCCGCCGTCCGAGCTGACCATGGACCACCTCGTGCCGCTGTCGCGCGGCGGACACAGCACGAAAGGCAACATCGTGCCCTGCTGCAAGGCGTGCAACAACGCCAAGAAATACACCATGCCCGTCGACGGGATCCTGACCGAACTCGACCGCGAGGACCCCGGCTGCATGGACGCGCAGGGACCCGAGGCCGCTGACGTCGAAATCGAACTCCCGGACGACCTCATGCGCGAACTTGTCGGGGATCCGGATGACGCCCCGGACGATCCCGCGCAGGACGCCCCGGACGATCCCGAACAGGACGCTCCGGACGATCCCGGGCAGGGTGCCTGATTCCCTGCGAATGGAGCGCATCATGGATTACTACTGGAACGAACGGACCGATCCGGCGTACAATCTGGCGCTGGAGGAGGTCATGGCGGCGCAGGCGGATGCGCCGTTCGCGATGCTGTGGCGAAACCGCCCCGCCGTGATCATCGGGCGCAACCAGAACGCCTGCCGCGAGTTCGATTCCGCTTACGCCCGCGAACACGGCATCGCCGTCGTGCGGCGCATGACGGGCGGCGGCGCGGTCTACCACGATCTCGGCAACCTCAATTACAGCATCTTCGCGTTCGAGACGGACGCGAACAGACGTTACATCGACTTTGCGCCGTTCGCCGAGCCCGTGCTGTCCGCGCTGCGCGCGCTTGGGGTGGCGGCGGAGTTCTCCGGGCGCAACGACATCCTCGTGAACGGCCGCAAGGTCTCCGGCAGCGCGAAATGCGTCCATGCCGGGCGCATCCTGTTCCACGGCACGCTCCTGTTCGACGTCGATTTCGGGGCGATGGCGGCGGTCCTGACGCCGCCCCGGGCGAAGATCGAGGCGAAGGGCGTGGCGTCCGTCCGGGCGCGCGTGGCGAATCTGAACGAGTTCCTGCCCGACTTGGACCGCGACACCTTCCGGCGAGCGATGGAACGCGAGCTGCTCCGGCAATTCGGACTGAAGGAGCCGCTTCCGATCCCGGACAACTGGAAGCGCGAGGCGGAACGCACCGCCGACGAGCGCTACCGTTCGTGGGAGTGGAACTTCGGCGAATCCCCCGACTTTTCGTTCGAGCGCACGCGGCGGTTTCCCGGCGGGACCTTGACCGTGCATCTGGACGTGCATGCCGGCGTCATCCGCCGGGCGGCGTTCCGGGGCGATTTCTTCGGGACGGCTCCATGCGACGAACTCGCCGCCCTGCTGACCGGCTGTCCGCACCGCGCCGACGCGATCCGGTCGGCTTTGTCCGGCGCCGATGTCGGGCGGTATATCGCCGGGCTTGAGCTTGAGCCTCTGACGGAACTTCTTGCGCCGTAATCGGGGCGGCATTCCCGTTCCAAAACGGTTTCCGCTGTCTTTTTTTCGCCTTCGAATTTGTATCCTATAATAAATTCGACTTGAAAAATTGATTAGTGTGTGATATATTAATAGGATGTTATGTTCAAGAAAAAACCGAACCGGAGGTCCCGTTCCTATGCCTATGAATAAAAAGTCCGTTTTGAGCTTGACCGCGGCCGCGTTCGCCGCTCTCGCCATTCCCATGTTCGCCCAGATGCCCGGCGCCGCCATGAAGCAGGTCGTCGGCGTCGCCGAGGTCGAGGAAGTCGCCAACGTCCAGAGCCGCCGTTACACGGGGCAGGTGGTCGCGCAGGCGGAAGTGAATGTGGTTTCGCGCGTGTCGGGCGAGATCCTGAAGCTCGGCTTCAACGACGGCGACTATGTGAAGAAGGGACAGATGCTGTACACGATCGAGAAGACGCAGTATGAGGCCGCCGTGAAGCAGGCCGAGGCCACGATCGCGGAATGCAAGGCGAGGCTTGAATATGCTCAGAGCACCTACGACCGCAACCAGATGCTCTATGAAGTGAACGCCACCAGCAAGGACACCATGGAGAATACGAAGTCCGCGCTGGATGCCATGCGTGCCGAGCTCGCCGCAGCCGAAGCGGGGCTGGTCACGGCGCAGTACAACCTGGACCATACCACGATCACCGCCGCCATCGACGGCCAGGCAGGCGTGACCAATTTCACCGCCGGAAACTACATCACGCCTTCCTCCGGCACGATGCTTTCGATCATCCAGATGAAGCCCATCCGCGTGCGTTTCGCCATGAGCACGGGCGATTTCCTGTCCGGCTACGGCAATCTCGCCGCGCTGGAATCCGAAGGCCAGGTCTCCCTGAAGCTCGCCGACGGCTCGGAATACGCCGACGGCGGCAGGATCGAGTTCCTGAACAACGAGGCGAACGTGAAGACGGACGCCGTCCAGGTGTACGCGTCGTTCCCGAACGCCGACCTGAAGCTGATCCCCGGCAGCACGGTCACCGTGACGCTGTCGAAGAAGTCCGCGGAAAAGATGCCCGCGGTGCCGCCGTCCGCCGTGATGCACGACGCGAAGGATTCCTTCGTATACGTCCTGACCGAGGGTAACAAGGTCGAACGCCGCATGGTTGAGCTGGGCGACATGACGAAGACGCACCAGCTGATCAAGTCCGGCGTGAAAGCGGGCGAGAAGGTCGTGTCCCAGGGCACGCACAAAGTGATGCCCGGCGACGAAGTCGTCCCCGCCGAAGAGAAGAAGTGATCCGGGGAGCAGAGCACGATGTTTTCCAAGATATTCATTGACCGGCCGCGTTTCGCGATCGTCATCAGCCTGATCATGGTCCTGGCGGGCGTGATCAGCCTTACCAAGCTCCCCGTCGCCGAATACCCCGAGATCGCGCCGCCGTCCCTGTACGTGACCGCGATGTATCCCGGCGCCAGCGGCGAGGTGATCGCGCAGACCGTCGCCATGCCGATCGAAGACCAGATCAACGGCGTGGACGACCTGCTGTATTTCTCCTCGGCGTGCAGCAACGCCGGCTCCTATTCGTGCACCGTGACGTTCAAGAGCGGCACCGACACCGACATCGCGATGGTGAATCTGCAGAACGCCATCAAGCGCGCCGAGCCGCAGCTGCCGACCGACGTGACGAAGCTCGGCATCACCGTCGAGAAGCGCGGCAACGACATCCTCGCCGTGTACGCTTTCACCACGGACGAATCCACGCTGAACATGATGGAGCTGAACAACTACATCAACGTGAACGTGAAGGACGCCATCACGCGTCTGGACGGCGTGTCCTCGGCGGAAGTGATGTCGCTGGAGGAATACTCCATGCGCATCTGGCTGGATCCGCTCCGCATGGCGGGCCTCGGCATCTCCACCAATGACATTTCCAGCGCGGTGCAGTCGCAGAACATCCAGGCGGCCGCGGGCAGCATCGGCACGGAAAAGAGCAATCCCTTCATGTCGTACAAGCTGAACGTGAAGGGCCGTCTCACGACCGCCGAAGAGTTCTCGAACATCATCCTTCGCCATGATTCGGACGGCAGCGTCGTGCGCCTCGGCGACGTGGCGAAGGTCGAAGTCGGCTCCAGCTCCTACGCCGGACGCAGCCTGTTCAACGGCCATCCCTGCGTGGCGCTGCTCGTGAACCGCACGCCGGAGGCGAACGCCATGGGCACGGTCGGCCGCGTGAACGCCGAACTCGAACACTGGAAGACGCTTTTCCCGAAGGGCGTGAGCGTGGTCAGCGCCTATGACCCGACCGAGTTCATCGAAGTCTCCATGAAGGAGATCGTGACGACCATCGTGCTCGCCCTGGCGCTGGTCGTGCTCATCACCTGGATCTTCCTTCAGGACTGGCGCGCCACCCTGATCCCGTCCGTCGCGATCCCCGTCGCCCTGATCGGCACGATGACCTTCCTCTATGTCCTCGGATACAGCATCAACGTCCTGACGATGTTCGGCCTGATCCTGGTCGTCGGCTCCCTGTGCGACGACGCCATCGTGGTGGTCGAGAACTGCCAGGGCCTGATGGAACGCGAAGGCATCGGCCCGAAGGCAGCCGCCGAGAAGACCATGCGCCAGATCACCGGCGCCATCATCTCCACCACGCTCGTGACGGTCTCCTGCTATGTGCCGCTGGCGTTCTACGGCGGCATGGTCGGCGTGATCTACGTCCAGTTCGCCGTCACCATGTGCATCTCGCTGTGTCTCTCCACGACCATCGCCATGACGCTCAGCCCGGCGCTCTGCGCCATCCTGCTGCGCCGCCCGGACCACCATGTGCCGCTGATCTTCCGCCCGTTCAACGCCGTGCTGGATTTCAGCCGCAGGATCTATCTTTTCTTCACCGGCTTCCTCGTGCGCTGCTGGCCTGTGGCGATCGTCCTTTTCGCCGGCGTGCTGTTCGCCGTCTACTGGATGTTCATGCACTCGCTCAGCTCGTTCCTCCCCGAGGAGGACAAGGGCGTGCTCTTCTGCAACGTGGAATTGCCGAGCGGCGCGTCCGTCGAACGCACCGACGCCGTTCTGGACGAGATCCGCGAGAAGCTTGATGGCATGAAGGGCATCCGCTCGACCCTGGCAGTGTCCACGTTCAGCATGATGTCCGGTTCCGGCGAAAACGTCGGCATCGTGATCGCCGCGCTGGACCACTGGGACAAGCGCAAGACGCCGGACCTCCAGCTCGCCGCGCTTCAGGGCCAGATCCAGCAGCGCCTGTCGTCCATCCCGGACGCCCGCATCACGGTGTTCTCCCCGCCCGCAATCATGGGCCTGGGCATGGTCAACGGCGTGAGCGCGCAGGTGTGCGGCATCGGCGACGTCGACCCGATCGAGCTTTCCGACGTGATGAAGAGCTACACCCGCGAGCTGATGGGAGGGCACCGGGACATGATCGCGGTCGCCATGACGCCGTACAACGCCGACACGCCGCAGCTGTATCTGGACATCGACTTCGACAAGGCGCAGATCCTCGGCGTCTCCCCGATCAGCATCTACAACACCCTCCAGAGCAAGCTCGCATCCCTCTACATCAACGACTTCACCATGGTCAGCCGCAACTTCAAGGTGAAGATGCAGGCATCCGCCGACTACCGCTCCACGCTCGACGACATCCGCGAGATCCAGGTGCGCAACGATGTCGGCGAAATGGTCCCGCTGACCTCGTTCGGCGAGCTGAAATATACCGTCGGCCCGCGCCAGATATCCCGTTTCAACAAGATGACCAGCGCCGAACTGACCGTGAACGGCCTGCCCGGATCGAGCTCGCGCCTCATCATGGACGCGATGGAGAAGGCGCACCTGCCCGACCAGTACCACCTGGAATGGACCGCGCTGAGCTATCAGGAACGCCAGAACGAGGGCCAGATCGTCTACCTCATGGCGCTCGCCCTGATGTTCGCCTACCTCTTCCTCGTCGCCCAGTACGAAAGCTGGACGATCCCCGTGCCCGTGATGCTGACCGTGTCGTTCGCCGTCTGCGGCGCCCTGATCGGCCTGAAGATCGCACATCTCGACCTCAGCATCTACGCCCAGCTCGGCATGGTCATGCTGATCGGCCTCTCTTCCAAGAACGCCATCCTTATGGTCGAATTCGCCAAGCAGGAGCGCGAGCACGGCAAGAGCATCGTGGAGTCCGCCCTTAGCGGCGCCAGCCTCCGCTACCGCGCCATCCTGATGACCGCCTGGAGCTTCATCTTCGGCGTGTTCCCGCTGGTCGTGGCGACGGGCGCCGGGTCCGGCAGCCGCCGCGCCATCGGCATCACCACGTTCTCCGGCATGATCATGGCGACGCTGATCGGCATCATGTTCACTCCGGCTCTGTACGCGTTCTTCCAGCGCGTCCGCGAGACCGGCAAACGCATTTTACACCTCGACCGCCCGAGGGATTAAGGAATTACCAATATGAACAAGAAATCTGAATCGAACCTTCTGTTTCCCGTGCCGGATTCCGGCGATATCGCGAGCGATGTGTGGCGCCTCATCCTGCGCAACAACGCCAAGATGCTGAACCTGCTTCTGCAGGAATGCCCGGACATCGCGCCCGGTCAGAAGATCACATTCTCGCGCATCCGCGTGCTGACCTACCTCGCGCAGGCGCAGGGCGGCCTCGTGAGCATCCGCGACCTCGCCGAGGAGCTCGGCGTGACCTCCGGCGGCGTCTCCCAGATGGTCGACAGCCTCGTGAAGAGCGACATGGTCTGCCGGACCGCCTCGAAGGACGACCGCCGCGTCGTCTATCTTTCGATCTCCGAGTCCGCGAAGAAGCGCCTCGACGTCCTCTCCAAGTTCCTGCACGACCGCGTGGCGAAGGCGATGGCGACCATCCCGGAACAGGACCGCGAGATCATGGCGCGATCCCTCCGCACCCTCCTGAAAGCCTTCTACGACGAGGATTGATCCTGTTCCAAACTGAAGGAATGAAGGAATGGCAAAAGCCCTCCCGCCCGCAAACAGGCCGGAGGGCTTTTTATCATACGGGAAAGCGCAGCGGATCAGAAGAGGCTGGGGACGGTGGCGGTGATGTCGATCTTCTCGATGTAGTACCAGTCCTGGCTGGGGAGGTAGTTCACGCAGTAGATGATGCGGCGGCCGTTCTCCGTGCGTGAGATCGTGCCGTACTTGATCTCGGTGAACTGCCTGAAAAGATCGGCGTCGTCGAAGCGGATGGTCAGGGAGTCCTCCTTGTTTGTCTCCATGGCGCCGGCGAACCGTGCCCCGGTGGAGACGAGGATCAGCCCGCTGTCGTCCAGCAGCGTCTTCTCCAGGACATTGCTCCCGACGTTGCCGTTCGTCTTCAGGTCGTGGATGATCGTGTTCAGGTGCAGGTCGAACCCGGCGACGCCGAGGAAATTGCCGGCGGTGTCCAGCATGGGAACGTTGCAGGAGAGCAGATAGCCCGCGGCGGCGGTGTTGCCGGGGTAGGGCTTGCTCCAGGCGAATTCGCCGCTGCTGGACTGCGCGGTCTTGTACCAGTGGCGGCCGCGCGGGTCGTAGGTCGGGGCGTAGACGCCGCTGCCGGGGTACACGACGTACTGGCCGTCGGGGAACCCGAAGAGCAGCAGATGGAGCGGGATGCCGGTGAGGCGGAGGTATTCGTTCTTTTCGGCGGGGGAGGCGTCCGCAAGCTTTTCCGGCAGGCGGTCGGTGAACACACCCGTGATCGGGTCCTTCAGATGCGCCAGGATGTGCAGGCGGCGTTTCTCGACTTCGGTCAGTTCGTCGCCGTGGATGGTCTTGTGGGAGAAGTGCGAGAAGTCGATCTTGCGGTGGTACACGGAGGAATACAGGAGCGAGGCCGGGGCGTCCTTCGCGTCTGCGCGGAGCGCGGAAACCGGCAGCATGCAGTCCGGGGACATGTCCGCGTCGTCCGGGTCGGTCTCGTAGAGGAAGACGAACTCCGAGGTGATCGCGGAGAGGAACTGCGCGTTGCGTGCGATGTTCGTTTCGATGTAGTCGGCGCAGGCTGTGGACTGGACCTGCGCGGCGCCGAGCTGCTGCGCATAGTCGTGAACGGCGTTGATCTGGCTCACGCGGCGGTATGCCGTGACGCCGATCGTCAGGAGCAGCGTGAGGATGCAGGCGACGGCGAACGCCAGCGAGGCGCGCTTGTGGTGCACGGCGAACGCGGAGATGCGCCCGAAGAGGTGGTACGGGTTCGCTGTGGTCTCCTCGCCGCCCATGTAGCGGCGGATGTCGGCGCCCAGTTCGCGGACGGTCTGGTAGCGTTCGTTGCGGTTGTACGCGGTCGCCTTCGCGATGATCGCCTTCAGGTCCGGGTCGATCTTGAACCCGTATTTGTGACGGGTCTCGGCGATGCGGCCCTCGCGGATCATGGAGACGACCTCGGCGCTGGTGCGCGCCATGTAGGCTTCGCGGAGCGTGACGACCTCGAACAGGATAAGCCCGAGCGCGTAGATGTCGGCGCGCTGGTCGGTGTGTTCGCCCTGGATCGCTTCGGGCGAGAGGAAGCGCGGCGTGCCGGAGATGGTGCTGGGCTTCTCCCATGTGGCGGGATCGTATCCGGGCTCCTCGATCTGGCGCGCGATGCCCCAGTCCATGATGTAGGTCTCGCGGAATTCGCCGATGAGGATGTTTTCCGGCTTGAGGTCGCAGTGCATGATGTTCCGGCTGTGGGCGTAGTCGAGGGCGTCGCAGACGCGGAGCATGACTTCGAGCCGGAACAACAGGGATTTGCGTTCGTCGAACTGTTCGATGCCCGCCTTGCGGTATTCGTGGTCGAGCTGTTCCAGGTACTCTTTCAGCGTCTTGCCGTCGACGAGCTTCATCACGAGGTGGAGCCCGTCCTTGTCGTCCGAGTTCAGCGAGTAGATCGGGATGATCGCCGGATGGCTGAGCTGGGCGGTGACGCGCGCCTCCTGGATGAACTGGCCGCGCGTGAACTGGTCCTCGGGCTGCGTTTTGAGCGTCTTGATCGCCACGGGGCGGCGCAGGTTCAGGTCGAGCCCCTCCCGGATGATGCCCTGTCCGCCCTCGGCGAAGACCTTGCCCTGCTGGTATTCCGCGTCGATGTCCTCCAGCTTGACGTCCAGCTGGTCGTCGAACCGGACGGTGGAGTGGTCCACGTGCGTGAACGTGACGGTGGTGTCCTGTTCGCGGCCGAGATTTTTCAGCCCGACCTCGATCGAGGTCACGGTCTGGACTTTGCCTGATGTCGCGCCCCGGCTCATTGCAGATCCTCTTTCTTTTTCGTGTTGATGCTCCGCAGGAAATCCTTCAGCCGGATCTTTTCCACATACCATTCCTGCATGGCGGGGACGTCCGCGAAGCAGTAGACGAACGGTCCGCCCGGCTCCTTGCGGATGACTGCGCCGTAATCCTTTCCCTTCATCCACTCAAGAAGCCAGGAGTCGGGATAGACGCCTTTTTCCAGATTGACCGTCGGGCGTTTTCCGGGACCGTTGATGATGCGTTCCAGCTTGACGTCGCCGTCCCGCGCGATGAAATACTGCGAGTCCATGCCGAGCGGGAGATTGTGCGCGTCGTTCAGGATCTGGTCGAAATAGCGCCCGGAGACCAGGATCGCGGCGACGCCGAACGGGGTGACCGGCGGCCCCAGGCGGATCGTGACCGGAAGGATGACGCGTTCCGCTTCGGGAGCCGGATCGTCCATGATGACCGGGAGATGCCAGATCGTCCGGTCGTCGCGCCGGGGAAGGGTCTGGCTGTACCATTCCGCCTGGTGGGAGAGCCCGGCTTCCGCTTTCATGGTGAAAGGATAGTACAGGGACGAGCCGTCGACCAGCAGGATCTCGATGCGGTAGATGGGGCTGACGCTCTGCGTGAGGCGGTGGATCTGCCGGTCCGTGCTTTCCTTGGTGACGTACGCGTTCAGCGGCGCCTGCAGCATGTAGCGGAAGAGCGTGGGCTGGAGCATGCCGAGCCGGGCGACTCTCGGATTGGCGATGTCTTCCGCCCGTCCCGCCTCCATGGTGTGGAAGCTGACGGAGTCGCCGTAGCAGGGGGAATACTCGGTCCGGATCCCGGCGTTTCCGTCGGCGGACTCTTCGCCCGGGGCCGCAACATACTTTTCGCCGGGGGTGTCTTTCCCGGCCCGTTCGGAGAACAGGAACTCGCTCTCGAACTTGATGGATTTGAGCATGTCGTTGAATTTCTCCGCCTGCAGATTGAACTGGTGGGCGGTCTCCCGGCATGCGGACTGCGCCTTGCCGAGCACATGGTCGTCGAGGTAGGAGATCTGCGCCATGCGGACGTCGTTGAAGATGTTGTAGGCGAAGAGCGCCCCGACGAGGCAGATCAGCGTCAGGAACCCGAAGAACATGCGGCGGTGGTGCGTCCGGATGAGCTTCGCGAAGCGTTTCGACAGGCTGATCCTGCGCACGGAGACCTCCTCCGAATGCATGAAATGACGGATGTCGTCCGCCATTGCGCTCACGGACTCGTAGCGGTCCTCCGGATCCGGCGCGATGGCTTTCCGGATGATCGCCCGCATGTCAGGGTCGATGGCGCCGCCGAAACGGTGTTCGATTGCCGGCTCGACGCCGTTGCGGAGGTTTTCGAGGACCTCCGGGGCGGGGGCGTCCTGGAACGGCGGATGGAGCGTGACGATCTCGTAGAGCAGCATGCCGAGGGCGTAGATGTCGGACTTGATGTTCGGTTCCGCGCCGGAAATGATCTCGGGCGCGATGAACCGCGGATCGGTTATCTCGGGCGGTTTGCGTTTCTCCTGCGCTTCCTTGTCGTGCGAGGCGAGGAAAATTGCGAATCCCCAGCCCTTGATGTAGACCTCGTGATACTGCCCGATCAGGATGTTCTGGGGATGGAGATTGGCGTGCACGACGTTCCGGCTGTGGGCGTAGACGATGCCGTCCGTGATGCCGAGGACGAGCTCGAGTCGGAAAATCAGCGCTGCCGCTTCCTCCGCCGCGCGGAATCCGGCGCTGCGGTAGTGCGACGAGATGCGCTCCGTGAATTTGCGGAGGTCCGTGCCGTCGGTCAGCTTCACGGCGGAATGCAGTCCGCCGCGGTAGTCGCGGTTGACGCTGTAGACGGGCAGGACGGACGGGTGGTCGAGCTGAGCGGAGATCTCCGCCTCGGCGATGAAGCTGGCGCGTTCGTTTGGATCCAGAAGCCTTTCGTCGCGGAGCGAATAGATCGCCACTTCGCGTTCGAGCCCGAGGTCTTCGCCGATGGAGATCACATAGCGGCCGCCCTCGGCGAGCTTGCGTTCGATCTCGAACCGGTCCTCCAGGTCGGTCAGATGCGCCTGCGTCTCCTCCTGATGCCCGACTTCGGCGCGTTCGCGGTGGCGGTCGTGCCCCTCGATCTCCGCGCCGACGTCGCGCTTGCCCGTGCCGGTCAGGCCGGACAGGATGGACGTCGGGTTGTGCAGGATGTTCTGGATTTTCGCACGGGTTTCCCGGAGCACGGACTGCGTGTCCGCGGGATTGGCGCGCGTGACGCCGTTCTCCGGGCTCAGGACGATGGTGCGGTCGACCGATTCCTCGCCCATGACCATGGTGCGGTCGACCGATTTCTCGCTCATGACCATGGTGCGGTCGACCGAATCCTCGCTCATGACCATGGTGCGGTCGACCGATTCCTCGCTCATGACCATGGTGCGGTCGGGAGCGTCCGGCGCGACGGGCGTTCCGGCGGCAGGTGCGCCGGAAGCCTTTTCGTTCATTTTGGCGGGATCGGGTCTGAGTTCGTCCGTCACGGGGTGCGTCTCCGGGAAAAGTTCAAATCACTTCGTGAATCCGACTGCCTGCGCGAGGATGACGGTCATCTTGCCGTCGAGCTTGAAGACCTTGCGGACGCCCTTTTCATCGTACATGCCGAGGGAGACGGTGCCGAGTCCCTTCGAAGCACAGAGCAAGTACACGTCCTGCGATGCCTCGCCCACGTGGATCGCGGGGTACTTGATGTCGTTCGGGAACTTGGTGGAATCGCTGGCGTAGACGAGGATCGCGGCGGCGTTCTTCGCCATGTTCTTGTTCATGATGAGGTCCGCGCGGAAGTCGCCCGCGTCGATGCGCACGAGCTTGTTCTCCTTCGCGTCGTAGTGGTAGGCCGCGCCCGGCAGCGCCACATAGACTTCGAGGTCCTGCTTGTTCATCGCGGTCGGGATCGTGCGCTTGCCGTCGGGACGGTTCACGCCGTTGGCGGCGTAGAGGATCTCGGAAAGCGTGGCGGCGTCGAGTTCGCCGGGCTTGTAGTCGCGGATCGTCTTGCGTTCGGCGAGCGCCTGCATGAGCGGCATGCCGCCGGTTTTGGCGGGGGCGGGGAGGGCGACCGACTCGGCTTTCGGGTCGATCTTCGCGGACGCGGCGGCGTCCTGCGCGGGGCAGACGAGCACGGCGAGAAGCGCGAGCGAGGCGGCGGCGAGAATGGTGAGGTGTTTCATGGCGAAGGCTCCTTTCTTGCTGGAGTTGTGGTGAAAATGGTTGGGTCAAAAACTGTTTTCCTCGGTCGGGAAGGTCTTTCCCCTGACCTCGGCGATGTAGGCGGCGATGGCTTCCTGCGCCATGGAGCCGACGTGGCAGAACCGTCTGGCGTGCTTCGGCAGGAATCCCTCGGTGTAGCCGAGCAGGTCGCTGATGACCTGCACCTGGCCGTCGCAGTCCGGTCCGGCGCCGATCCCGATGGTCGGCACGCCGACGGCGGCGGTGATCTTCGCGGCGAGCCCGGCGGGGACGCATTCCAGCACCATGGAGAAGACGCCGGCGTCCTCAAGCTCTTTTGCGCGGGCGATCAGCTCGGCGGCCTCTTCCTCGCCGCGTCCCTGCACCCGGTATCCGCCGGAGGTCTTCACCGACTGCGGCAGCAGACCGATGTGCCCCTGCACGGGGATCCCGGCCTCGACCAGCGCGCGCACGGCGGGCAGCGTGGACGGCGTGCATTCGAGCTTGATGGCGTCGCATCCGGCTTCCTGCATGAACCGCGCCGCCTCGCGGAGCGTGTTCTCCACGCCGAGGTGGCAGGTCATGAACGGCATGTCGCCGACGATGAAGGTGTTCGGAGCGCCGCGCCGGACGCACTGCGCGTGGTGGACCATCACGTCCATGGTGGCGGGGATGGTGTCGGTGTAGCCGAGGGTGTTCATGGAGAGCGAGTCGCCCACGAGGATGAAGTCGATCCCGGCTGCCTCGGCGAACGCCGCGGTCGGCGCGTCGTAGGCGGTGATCATCACGATCTTCTCGCCGTTCTGCTTCATTTTCCGGAACGACCGGACTGTTTTTTTTACGATGCTGTCCGCCATGCGGCACCTCCGTATCTGAACTGAAAACTGTGTTTTTCGAGCGGGCGTCCGGACGGTCCGCGGGCATGGGGCCGACGTCTTCCGCCGGGAGATCTCCGCATGCGCCCGCGTACACCCTGTAATCTGGTGCAGGGCGGCCCGGATTGTAAAATATAACACGAAAACCAAAAAAGTACAATAAAAAAAGGGCACGAATGCGGAAAAAGATTTGAAATTCTTCCTT
>JAFSZN010000118.1 GCA_017455665.1 Lentisphaeria bacterium | reverse complement strand
GTCCTCGACGGCGGCCGCGGCGCCCGTATCTTTGCATGACCTGAAAAAGGCCGTCCGGCGCGAGAAGATCGCGCTGCGCCGCGCCATGCCGCCCGAGACACGCTCGGCGGCGGACGGGGCGATCAACGGCTATCTTCTGGACATCGTCCGGACGGAAAAGCCGTCCGGGCTCGTCGCGTCTGTCAGCGACGGCACGGAACCCGATCTCGCTCCGGTCATGCAATACGCGTTTCAGGCGGGCATCACGCTCTGCCTGCCGCGTTTCGAGCAGTCCGGCGCATATTCCATCGTGACGGTGCGTTCCCTGGACTTTCCGGTGTCCCACTGGGGCATCCCGGAACCGTCCGCCGATGCCCCGGCGGCTCCTCCGGAACTGCTTGCGAAAGCCCTTTGGCTGGTACCCGGCGTGGCGTTCGATCCCGCCTGCCGCCGTCTCGGACGCGGCAAAGGCGTTTATGACCGTCTGCTTGCCCGGGGGACCGGAAAAACCATCGGTATCTTTTATGAACTCCAGAGATGCGCGGAACTGCCCTGCGAGCCCACGGACCAGCCCGTCGGCCGCGTCGTCACCGAATCCGGCGTCTTTGGCTGTACAAACAATGTCAGGAGTTGATTCCCATGCTTTCCAATGTCATCATCATCGCTGCCTTCGCATGGAGGGAGCCACTGGAATTGATCGGCGGTTTTCTTATCGGCACCGCCCTCTATCACATCATCGTCGCCATCCTTTCCAAAAAGGGCAAGACCAAGGCATCCCGTGATGCCGCAAAAATGAAGGAGGATGCCCAGCGCGAAGCCTCCCAGATCCTCCGCGAAGCCCGCGTCACCGCCAAGAGCGACGCGCTCAAGATCAAGGACGACGCCCTCAAGATCAAGGACGAAGTCGAAAACGAGATCAAGGAACGCCGCCGCGAGATCGCGCAGCAGGAAAAACGCCTCGCGCAGAAAGAGGAAAACCTCGACCGCAAGAACGATTCCCTGGACGCCAAGATCAAGAACAACGAGCGCAAGGAGGCCGAACTCGTGCAGCAGCGCGAACGCCTCGTCCAGAAAGAGGAAGAGCTCAAAAACACGATCGACCGCCAGATCAATGAACTGGAGCGCATCGCCGAGCTCGACCGCGAGACCGCCCGCGGCATGATCCTCGAAAAGCTCAAGGGCGAGGTCGAAAACGAATCCG
Organism: Lentisphaeria bacterium; assembly: GCA_017455665.1. Lineage (GTDB taxonomy): Bacteria > Verrucomicrobiota > Lentisphaeria > Victivallales > UBA1829 > UBA1732. Next base: position 12,219 of record JAFSZN010000118.1, on the reverse strand, counting down.
GCCTCCTCATCCGCAACATCGTCGAGGACGCCCGCCAGCGCGCCGAACGCGAATCCCAGAAGCTGCTCGCCTATGCCATCCAGCGCTACGCCGGCGACTGCACCTACGAACGCACCACCGCCACCATCCCGCTCCCCAACGACGAGATGAAGGGCCGCATCATCGGCCGCGAGGGACGCAACATCCGCGCGCTCGAGGCGGCGACCGGCGTCAACATCCTCATCGACGACACCCCGGAAGCCGTCGTCATCAGCTGTTTCGACCCCGTCCGCAAGGAAGTCGCGCGCCGCATGATGGAAAAGCTCATCGGCGACGGCCGCATCCACCCGACCCGCATCGAGGAGCTCGTGAAGAAGATGCGCAAGGAAGTCGACGAGGAGATCTTCAACGCGGGCGAGCAGGCGGTGCTGGACTGCGGCCTGCAGGGCGTCGCGAAGCCGCTCATCACGCTCATCGGCACGCTCCAGTTCCGCTACAGCTTCTCCCAGAACGTGCTGAAGCACTGCATTGAGACCTCGGCGTTCATGGGCGCAATCGCCGCCGAGCTCGGACTCGACGAACAGCGCGCGCGCCGCATCGGGCTCTTCCACGACATCGGAAAGGCGGTCGACCATGAAGTCGAGGGCACGCACGCCCAGATCGGCGCCGACCTGCTCCGCAAATACGGCGAGAACAAGGACGTCGTCAACGCCGTCGCCGCCCACCACGGCGAGGTCGAGGCGACCAGCATCTACGCCATCCTCGCCAACGCCTGCGACGCCCTCAGCGCGTCCCGTCCCGGCGCACGCAGCGAAACCACCGAACTCTACCTCAAACGCCTTGAGCAGCTCGAATCCATCGCCAAGGACTTCCCCGGCGTGGACACCTGCTACGCGCTCCAGGCGGGCCGCGAGGTCCGCGTGGTCGTCGAGCCGGAAAAGATCAACGAGGCGCAGGCGCAGGTCATCGCCCGCGACATCTGCAACCGCATCGAAAAAGAAATGACCTATCCCGGCCAGATCAAGGTCACGATCATCCGCGAGACCCGCTCCGTGGAATACGCCAAGTGACGCGGCATGGATACGGAGACCTTCACACAGGCACGCGCGGCATTCGACCGGCACGTCGCGAAATTCCGCGACGACGCCGGTACGCTGCCGTTCGCGCTCGAGGCAAAGTTCAAGCACACCGGCGAAGTCTGCGAGATCACGGAGAAGATCGTAGCCGGAGAAGCCCGGTTTTCTCCGCGCGACACGCTCGTCTTCCGCCTCTGCTCGCTCTTCCACGACCTTTCGCGCTTCGACCAGTTCGCCCAGTTCAAAACGTTCCTTGACCGTCATTCGTTCGACCACGGCGACCGCAGCGCCGCCCTGATCGACGAACTCGGGCTCGTGCCGGAACTCCCCGCCGAAGACCGCGCCTGCATCATCGACGCCGTCCGCGTGCACAACAAGTTCGCGATCCCGGCGGATTTCCCGGCGGCGCACCTCGACGCCGCGAGAATGGTCCGCGATGCCGACAAGCTCGCCATCCTGCGCCTCATCATCCGGTTCTTCACCGGCGACTATTCCGATCCGACCATCAAGCTCGAACTCCCCGACACGCCCGGCTGGACCCCGTCCATCCTCGAAACCGCCATGCGCGGAGAATGCGTGGTCTACACCGACATGAAGAATGTCAACGACTTCAAGCTCGGGCTTTTCGCGTGGTCAAGCGACATCAATTACCCCGCGTCCGCCGCGCTCGCACTCGATGAAGACCTCTTCGGACGCATCCGCGCCACGCTCCCCGAATCGGACAAGATCGACGTTCTCCTCAACTCCGCCCGGATACGTCTCGAAGCGCTCCGGGGCGCCAACGCCAACCCGTCCTGCCGACAGAATCCCTGACCGATGCCGCTCCTCACCGCCTCCCACCTGAAAAAATACTACCCCGTCGCGCGCGGCTTCTTCGGCAAGCCCGACTACGTGCGCGCCGTCGACGACGTCTCCTTCACGCTGGAACAGGGCGAGACGCTCGGACTCGTCGGCGAATCCGGCTGCGGCAAGTCCACGCTCGCGCGGCTCCTGCTCCGCCTGGAGGACCCGACCGAAGGCTCCATCCTGCTCGACGGCGTGGAGATGACCGGCGTCCGCGGCGAGGAACTCCGCAGGATGCGCGGAAAGTTCCAGATGATCTTCCAGGACCCGTACGGTTCGCTGAACCCGCGCATGAGCATCTTCTCCATCCTGGAGGAGGCGCTGAAGCTCCATACGAAGCTCGACGCCGCCGGTCGCGACAAGCGCATCCGCGAACTCATGAAGCTCGTCGGGCTCAACCCCGACTACGCCATGCGCTATCCGCACCAGTTCAGCGGCGGCCAGCGCCAGCGCATCGGCATCGCGCGCGCCCTCGCCGTCAATCCCTCGTTCATCATCGCCGACGAACCCGTCTCCGCGCTCGACGTCAGCGTCCAGGCGCAGATCGTGAACCTCCTGCAGGATATCCAGAAGCAGACCGGCGTAGCATTCCTCTTCATCGCGCACGACCTCGCCGTCGTGGAGCATATCTGCCACCGCATCATGGTCATGTACCTGGGACGCATCATGGAGATCGGACCGTCCGAGGAACTCTGCTCCGGCCCGCTCCATCCGTACTCCCTCGCGCTGCTTTCCAGCGTCCCCCAGATCGACCAGTCGCGCCGCCGCGACCGCATCATCCTGAAAGGCGATGTCCCCTCTCCGCTGAATCCGCCGTCCGGATGCCGTTTTCACACCCGATGTCCCTTCGCGCAGCCGCGCTGCGCCACGGAGATTCCCGCGCTTCAGGAGGTCTCGCCGGGCCGTTTCTGCGCCTGCCACACCCCCGGTGTCTTCCGCAAACCGGAAACCGCATGACAAGACATAAATTATTGACAATCTGCAATTTGACGGAGTGACGGACGGATTTGACGGTTTGACGGTTTGACGGATGATCGGTTTTTCGTTGGTTTTGCGCCAATCCGTCACACAACAAACAATATCACAAACACGACAAACAACAAGTGTCATCCTGACACAATCAAATATTATAAATATATCGGATTCACGCCATGGACCAGCCTGTTTCCATCATCCTCCCGAATTACAAGACACCGGAACTGACGCGCCTCTGCCTGCGTTCCCTCCGCAAATTCACGCCGCACGATGCGATTCGCATCATCGCCGTCGACAACGCGTCCGGCGACGAATCGCTGGAGTATCTGCGGTCGCTCGGCTGGATCCGGCTGATCGAACGCACCCCCGAAGACATCGCCGGCATGGCGCCCGCCCTGATGCACACCACCGCCATGGACCTGGCGCTGAAAGAGGTCGACACGCCGTTCGTCCTGTCGTTCCACACCGACACCATCGTGTACAGCCCGGACTGGCTGGATTTCCTGCTCGGGCGCATCAGCCGCGACGAAAAAATTGCGGGCGTCGGCAGCTGGAAACTCGAATTCGTGCCGCCGCTGAAACGGTTCGGCAAGGGGATCGAGGACGGCCTGAAACAGCTTCTCGGCAAAAAGAAACCGGAATACCGGTTCCTGCGGAGCCATTGCGCCCTGTATCGCACGGAGCTGCTGAAAAAGCACACGCGCGGATTCGGCGACGGCGAATGCGCCGGCAGCTCCATCCACAGATGCCTGACCTCCGCCGGGTACGAGATGGAGTTCATCCCGCCGGAGATCCTCATCAAATACATGGACCACCTGAACCATGCCACGATGATCCTGAACCCGACGATCGGCTCCCGCAAGACCGCCGCCCCGAAGGCGCGCCGGTCGCTCGAATCCCGTCTGGAAAGATTCCGCGCCATCCTCGCCGACGATTCCCTCGACCAATAACTGAGACGGTTCCGAAACATTTTCATACGGAGGATGTTATGGATTTGGATGCACTGAGAAAAGATTGCGCCCGGAAACAGAAGAAGGGGCTGCCCTTCATCCTGACGTCCGTCCTCATCTGGACCGGGATCCTCTGCGTCCACTTGACCGGGCTCCCGATCCTGACGAAAAACCTGCTGACGTTCTGCTGCGCCGCGCCGCTGGTCCCCATCGCATTCCTCGTCTCGAAGCTGATCGGGGTCGATTTCCAGGGGAAGGACAACCCGCTGACCAAGCTCGGGCTGATCTTCACCGTGAACCAGATCGTGTATCTGCTGATCGCGATGTGAGTCTATCACGCCATGCCGGAGAAGATGCTGATGGTCTTCGCGATGATCTTCGGCGCGCACCTGATGCCCTACAGCTGGCTTTATCTGTCAAAGAGTTACTTCGTCTTTTCCATCGCCGTGCCGGTCCTCGCCCTGATCGTGGGGCTGATGTTTCCGCCGTTCGTGCTCGCCGCCGTGATGATCGGCGTGGAGATCCTGTTCAACATTCTGCTCTGCCTCGAAGTCAGACATCTTGCGCATGACGGCACGAAACAATCCTGATGTATATTCATTATGACACACAGTCTTTATTTGTTATAATACATTGTTTATCAAAACAGTATCAAATGTTCAGTCTTTTTTTATTGCTTCTATCTGAAATAAGGTATGTTTTTATTCGCGGCAGGTCGCCACAATAAAATCAAATTGTCACAAAACACAGCTTTCCGCATCCGACAACAAGTGACTGGATCATGACAACACAAAACGAATTTGAACAGCAACAGGCCGCCCCGGCGAAAAAGCGCATCGCGTTCTTCTGCATTCCGGCGCACGGGCACACCAATCCGATGCTGCCGGTCGCCGCCGAGCTGGTCCGGCACGGAAACACCGTCCGGTTCTATTCGTTCGGGGGGACCGGCGGCCTGCCGGACTTTTCGGACAAGATCCGGAAGACGGGCGCGGAGTTCGTCGCGTGCGACGCCTATATGCCGGAAGTCTCGGCGGAGGAGATCGCCGGGCTGAAACGCGTCTCGATCACGGAGATGACCGTGCAGTCGATCCGGATCACGCTCGCCATGGACGCGTTTCTGGATGCGGAGTTCAAGTCGTTCCTGCCGGACGTCGTGTACACGGACTCCGCGTGTTTCTGGGGCAAGCTGAACGCCTGGAAGCACCATGTGCCGATGGTCGTCTCCACCAGCACGTTCGCATTCAACCAGCTGTCCTCGATGTACATGAATCACTCGGCGGGCGAGATCGCCGACATGGTCTTCGGGCTGGCGCGCATCGGGAAGGCGCTGAAGTCGATGGAGCCGTACGGGTACAAGGTGAAAAACCCGCTGACGCTGGTCCAGAGCGACAACATGACGGATTCCGTGGTCTACACCTCGCGGCGGTTCCAGCCGTTCGCGGAGAGCTTTTCCGGGCATTATGCGTTCGTCGGGCCGTCGGTCTTTTCGGACGCCGTGCCGGACAAGAAGAAAGCGCGTCCGCTCGTCTACATCTCCCTCGGCACGGTCATCAACGACCGGCCGGATTTCTACGGCAAGTGCATCGAGGCGCTGAAGGACATGGACGTCGACGTCCTGATCTCCTGCGGCATGGCGCTGGACCGCGAAAAACTGGGCGTCCTGCCGGAGAATGTCCGGGTGGAGCCGTACGTGGACCAGCTCGACGTCCTGTCCCGCGCGGACGTCTTCCTCACGCACTGCGGCATGAACAGCGTGTCGGAGAGCCTGTACATGGCGACGCCGATGGTGCTTTATCCGCAGACCGGCGAACAGGCCGCCGTGGCGAGACGCGCCGCCGAACTCGGCGCGGGCATCCGGCTGGTGAAGAGCTGGAGCGATATAACATCCTCGACGAAACCGGACACGGTCAAGGGGATCCGCGCCGCCGTACTGAACGTGCTGGATAACGCGTCGTACCGGGATGCCGCGGCGGAATGCAGCCGGGATTTCCGGGCGTGTTCCGGGGTCGCCGCCGCGGCCGACTTCATCGAAAACGCCCCGCATCAATGGGATGGTGTCGACGTGATGAAGGAGCTGAACAAAACCAATATCCGGTTCCAAATCGTCTATTGGTGCATCGTCTCCGTCCTGATCTTTCTTGCCGGGTTTCATATCGACAGAAAGTACCTCTGGATCATCGGTCTCGCCGCCGGGATCATCTCAAAGCCGATCAGGAAACGCGTCCAGAACCGCCGCTACGCCCAGCTGGTGAAGGATAAACACCCCTTCATAGGATGAGTTTGAATTATTTAGGCCCCTTTTGCCGAAAGGCGTAATTTTCTCAGGAATTTTTTTGGTTATTTCATGAAAACAACTTGCAAATCATAAAAACCGTGCTATATTATAGTAGCAGAGTGAATCCCCCTATACACATTGAGGTACAATCATGGATCAAAAACGCTTCAATCCAACAATGTTCAAGTTCGCAAGAGAAGAGCGCGGTCTTTCTCAAAAAGACTTGGCTCACGAACTGGATATCCAACAGTCCTCTGTCTGCAAGTATGAAGCGGGTGATATGATTCCTACCACAGAATCCCTTAAAAAAATGTGTGATTTTTTCGGATATCAAAAAGATTTCTTCTTTCAGGATGACCTTCCCGTCTATTCTGGGCTAGTGTTCCATCGCAAACGTGCTTCATTGGGTGCAAAGGAACGACTGAGACTCGAAGCGGAGGCAAGGCTTCGTGTAATGGATGTACTTTATCTGTTCAGAAAGAAAAGAATTGAGTCTAATGTAATCCCACGTATGAACAGAGAACCAGAGGAAATGGCTCAGGCTCTTCGCAAGTATTGGAATGTAAACGATGGTCCTATCGACAACGTAACAAAACTGCTTGAGGATAATCACATCGCAATTCTCTCCTTCCCGTTCAAAACAGCTGAACTGGACGGTTTTGTTCTTAACCTTGACAACATCATCTGTATTGCATTGAATAACGATGGATGTTTTCCCCCTGATCGCCAGAGATTTACTCTGTGCCACGAGTTGGCTCATGCTCTCTTGCACCAGAATGTGTTCCCTGACAAAGAAATAGAAAAACAAGCAGACACATTTGCTGCGGAGTTTCTGGCACCTCAATCTGCAATCGAAAATGATTTGGCTCTGCCATTGACGTTTGAAAGGCTTGAACAGCTTAAACGCAAGTGGAAGATGTCTATGGCAAGTTTTGTTGTCAGGGCCCACAATACCAAAAAGATTCCTGATGTGGTTTATCGTCGCATCATGATGTTTATGTCATCTCGCGGACTTCGCAAGCATGAGCCAGAATGTGGTCTTGTTCCTGAAATGCCAACACTGTTGAACAACTTGATCCAAGAGTTTTTCACCGAAACGCAGGATGCTTTATCCAGGTTAAAGCTATCGGAATCTCGTTTCAAAGATCGGTATCCTGAAATAAAAATAGGAGGGCTGTCAGAAATGTCAGTTGGAAAAGAATAAAAAAGATAGCGAAATTCAAAAAGAGAACCTCGCTATCTAATAAATAGGGTTTTGGGAGCCCCAATTTATAAAGATAGCATCGGAAAACCTTTTTTCAAGTTTTTTCTGTTCTTTTTCTTGAATTTCGCCCCAAATTTGTCCGTTTTTTTGTTGAGAATCTGAAAATTTGGAGGCTAATTATGGCTAACAAACAAAACCACTGGATCACCCAGAGAGAAAATGGCTGGGGTGATCTTCGAGAGGGCAATCAACGCCCATCACGTGTTTATCCAACTCAAAAGGATGCTTTTGATGCAGCACGTGAAATCGCCAAGAATGAAGGCGGAGAAGTCTTCATTCAAAACCGTCACGGACAAATCCGTGAACGTAACACTTATGGGAAGGCGGACCCTTATCCGCCGAAAGGTTAAGGTGTACTATGGAAAATATTCGTTCGATAACGCTTGAGCACATTAAGAAAGGCGACATCATCTTTGTTGAAGCCTGTTCCCAGTGCGGCTCGACGGCTACCATCACCGTGGAAGGTGGATTGAGCAATCCTATCAGTCTTGCCAAAACTACAGGCCGCTGTGACCTGACAAGACTGGAGGGTGAACACTACTCTGCAGAAAAAACGGACGATAGCCCCGTTCAACTGAAGATATCGATTAACACTGGTTCCAAGATGAAGGTCATAAAGACCGGGACCATCCTCTCCGATATCGATGGCATCGAAAAGGGTCTGCAGTTTACCTTCTGCATCGAAGACAGTGCAGACAACGACTTCAACGACTATTTCATCACGGTCGTTGCTTTCCACAAGAAAAACTAAACAAAAATATCAAGCCGGTGGCCCCAGGAGGAGCCACCGGCTTTTTTATAGGCTTTGAAAGGAACAACCTCAGCCGAAGGCAAAAAGATCCGATTCCGGAAAAACCTCACCTTGCTTCGATGAACCAGAGTGCGTATGATTGGCGTATGTATGCCACGTGGGCTCATAGCTGCTGTCCGCCTGATTTCCCCACGATACCCATTTGTCACGGACACCGCGGGCAAACATTTCCAAGAACGGCCCCGCGCTGCATGCCTCAATGATCGGATAGATTTCATCGGGCTTGCGGGAATGCTCGCGTTTCACGCTTCGCACCAAATTAACCTGGCTTCTTGCCGGAGGAAGTGTCCGGTAGCTGTCGCCTTTCACCCCAAACAAGAGGATTTCCGTGACATTGCGGAAATAGAACCCGACGCCCCGTCCATCCGGATAACCGTCCTTCCGGACTTTTTCCCAAATGATGTTCGATTTGTACTGGAAGCCCCAGGACCTCAGAACATCCAAGCCTTCGGGCAAAAGAGCGTTGGGAACCCAGAGATACAAGTGACAGACGGAATCCGTCACGGAATCAACAGGAATTCTCTTGATGTCGTCCAAGGACATCGTGGAGTAACGGTTCAGGCGTTTATGCTCGGGAGCAACCTTCCCCGTACGGTTGTTGAACTGCCATGGAGGATCAGCCAACACTGTTCTGAACTTATGCCCCTGACAGGTGTTTAAGAAGCTCTGACAGGTGTTTTCAAAAGAATAATCGTTTTCCATCGGCATAGTCGATCACCTCCTATTTCTGAATGCAGACAGGCGTGATTCCGATCGCCAGAATCGGGCATCCCCCATGTCTGCGGGAATCCAATCGCGGAAGAAGCTTTCCCATCCAAGTTGTACTGGCTCCATACTTGGCTTTGACTCCCAATTCATCGAATATCTGATTCAAAGATTCCGCTCTCGTAATAATCACTCCTGCGCTGATAATGTCACATTCGTAATAGGTCCGCATTGCAAACAGGTCCCGGTCAAAAGTCTGGTCTTTACTGTTCCACTCGAAGTCAACAGCAACACGGTTTTTCACGAAGTCGATATTATGACCGTCAATATAGTTTGAAATCGTTTTTTCATCAAACGGAATATCTGAGAAAGCACCTTTTCTGCCCTTGCGAGGGTAGAACTTGATAATCAAATCTCCGGATATTCTGATCTCTTCCCAGCCTCGCGGCTCTAAAGAAACAGCCAGTTTCGGCGGAATTGAAGACTCGTTCCCTCCAGCTGTGGTAATGTCGGCAATCGTTATCTGAAAACTCTTCAGGGCTTGGCAGACCTCATCCCACTCAGCCGGGAATGATTGAGACAAAATCTCGGCGGCATGATTGTAATTGAAGCACTCGTATTTTTCCAGGATCTCCGCCGGAATCCATTTTTCCAAGGTCTGCGCCATATTTCCCCCAATCTTACGTTATTGATACAGTCAAAAAATAAAACCATGCTTTCGCATGATAATATGTACTTTCTTGAATCCACCCGGGATGGATTTGAGGTCCATTCCGGGTAGTTTTTTGCTCGCGCGGCGCACTCTGTCAGGTTCGAGTCCTGACAGAATGCGCTTTGTTACGCCGCCTCAGAATTTCTTGCGGGCGGTGTACTTGGTGTGGAGGAGCTCGTGTGCGAGATGGCTGCCGGGCTCGCCGAGGTATTCTTCGTAGAGCTTGATGATCGAAGAATTCTGGTGGGACTTGCGGAGCGGCAGGTTGATATCGTCACGGTAAAGCGCTTCCATACGCTTCTTGAGGATCTCGGTGTTGCCGTGGTGGTAGGGCTGGCCGCCGCCGTCGATGCAGCCGCCGGGGCAAGCCATGATCTCGATGGCGTGGTACTTGACTTCGCCGGCTTTGATCTTTTCGAGGAGCTTGCGGGCGTTGCCGAGGCCGGAGCAGATCGCGGCTTTGAGCTTGAGGCCGCCGACGTTGACTTCGGCTTCCTTGATGCCGTCGAGGCCGCGGACGGGCTTGTAGTCGATGTCCTTAAGGTCCGTCTGGGGATGAATCGCATTGAACTCGCCGGTCTTCTGGAGGTCGGTGATCCAGTCGGCCGCGGTACGGAGCGCGGCTTCGAGCACGCCGCCGGACGCACCGAAGATGGTGGCGGCGCCGGTGCCTTCTCCGAGCGGAGAATCGTATTCGGAATCCTCGAGCTTGTCGAACTGGATGCCGGCTTCGTGGCACATTTCCGCGAGTTCGCGGGTGGTGATCACGATATCGACGTCGCGGACGCCGTTGCGCGTGAACTCGGGACGGGCGGCCTCGTACTTCTTGGCGAGGCAGGGCATGACGGAGACGACGATGAGGTCTTCCGGCTTGATGCCGGTCTTCTCGCAGTAGTAGCTCTTGGCGATGGCGCCGAACATCTGCTGCGGGGACTTGGCGGAGGAGGGCATGTAGGTGAGTTCGGGGAACTGGTGTTCGAGGAACTTGACCCAGCCGGGGCAGCAGCTGGTGAGGATCGGGAGATTCTCGTTCTTCTTCACGCGTTCGAGAAGCTCGTTGGCCTCTTCCATGATGGTGAGGTCGGCGGAGAAGTTGGTGTCGAACACCTTGTCGGCGCCGAGCATCTTCAGGGCGGTGACCATCTTGCCGGTGCTGATGGAGCCGGGCTCCATGCCGAAGGCTTCGCCGATGGCGACGCGGACGGCCGGGGCGGTCTGGAAGACGACGGTCTTGGACTTGTCGTTGAGGGCGCGCCAGACGTCGTACTTGTAGTTGATCTCGGTGAGGGCGCCGACGGGGCACGCCTGGACGCACTGGCCGCAGAAGACGCACTGGGTGTCGGCGAGCTTCTTGAGGCCGGCGGGGGCGACGACGGCGTGGAAGCCGCGGCCGACGCCGGAGAGGACGCCGACGGTCTGGATGTTGTTGCAGGCGTTTTCGCAGCGGCGGCACATGATGCATTTGTCAAGGTCGCGGCGGATGGCGGCGCTGCTCTCGTCCAGCTCGTACGTGGACTGCTCGCCCTTGTACTGCAGGTTGTGGATGCCGAGCTCTTCGGCGATCTTCTGGAGTTCGCAGTTCAGGTTCTTCGGGCAGGTGAGGCAATCCTTCGGGTGGTCCGAAAGGAGCAGGTCGAGGATGGCGCGGCGCGCGTTGATGGCGCGGAGCGTGTTGGTGTGGACGACCATGCCTTCCATGACGGGGGTGCAGCAGGCGGGGGCCAGGTTGGGGCGCTTTTCGACCTCGACGACGCAGATACGGCAGGAGCCGCATCTGTGCTCGACGTGGAAGGCATCCATCTTGAAATGGCAGAGAGTCGGGATTTTGATATCGAGTTTTTCCGCGGCTTCGAGGATGGTGGAACCGGCCTCGACAGCGACGGCTTTATCGTTGATGGTAAGATTGACTGTGCTCATGGTAGTTTATGCTCCTCTCGGTCAGATCTTGGCGATGGCATGGAACTTGCAGGCGTTGAAGCACGCGCCGCACTTGATGCACTTGGCCTGGTTGATGGCATGTTTCATCTTCTTCTCGCCGGAAATCGCGCCGACCGGGCAGCGCTTGGCGCAGAGACCGCAGCCGACGCACTTGTCGGTCACGTTGAACTGGATGAGGGCGGTGCAGACGCCGGCGGGGCAGCGGTGGTCCTTCACGTGCGCGAGATATTCGTCCTCGAAGTTCGCGAGCGTGGAGAGCACCGGGTTCGGGGCGGTCTGGCCGAGGCCGCAGAGGGCGGTGTCCTTGATGGTGGCGGAGAGCGTTTTGAGCTTCTCGAGGATCTCCATGTTGCCTTCGCCGGAGGTGATCTTGTTGAGCAGCTCGAGCATGCGGCGGTTGCCGATGCGGCACGGGGTGCACTTGCCGCAGGATTCGTCGGCGGTGAAGTCGAGGAAGAACTTGGCGATGTTGACCATGCAGTCGTCCTCGTCCATGACGATCATGCCGCCGGATCCCATCATGGAGCCGATGGACTTGAGTGCTTCGTAGTCGATCTGGAGGTCGAGGTTCTTCTTGGTGATGCAGCCGCCGGAGGGACCGCCGGTCTGCACGGCCTTGAACTCGCGGCCGTCCTTGATGCCGCCGCCGATCTCGTAGATGATCTGGCGGAGGGTCATGCCCATCGGGACT
>JAFSZN010000010.1 GCA_017455665.1 Lentisphaeria bacterium | reverse complement strand
CGAAGGAGCCCGCGCGCGAAAAGACGTCGTTCCTGGAGCGCAACCCGGTCGGCTCGTACGTGCGCGAGTTCGACCTGCCGGAAAACTGGCTCCATGAAAGCCAGGTCTTCGTACGCCTGAACGGCGTTGCGTCGGCGTTCTACCTGTGGATCAACGGCGAAAAGGTCGGCTACGCGGAGGATTCGTTCAGCCCGGACGAGTTCAACATCACGAAGTACCTGACCCCCGGGCGGAACACGATCGCGGTCGAGGTGTACCATTTCTGCGACGGCTCCTACCTGGAGGACCAGGATTTCTTCCGCTTCTCCGGCATCTTCCGCGACGTGGTGCTGTTCCGCACGCCGGACGTCGCCATCCGCGACATCTTCCTGCGCCCGCTGCTCGACAAGTCCGACTACAAGACGGGCGTGCTCGACGGCGAGATCACGCTCAAAAACTACGGCAAGATCGACGACGACCGCCGTCTGTACGGCATCCTGCACGATCCGGACGGCGAGCTCGCCTACAGCTTCTCCCTGCCCTTCCGCCTCGATCCCGGCGAGGAAAAGGTCGTCAGGCTGAACGGCATCCGGTTCCCCGAGGTGAAGGCGTGGACCGCCGAAACGCCGAACCTGTACCGGCTTGACCTCGGGATCGAAAGCGACGTCCACCGTCACAAGCAGGACCTGAGCATGAACATCGGATTCCGCACGGTCGAGATCGGCCCGCGGAACGAACTGCTCGTGAACGGACGCGAAGTCATCCTGAAGGGCGTGAACCGCCACGAGACGCACCCCGACCTCGGCCGCGCCCTCACGCACGAGGTGATGGAGCAGGACGTCAAGCTCATGAAGGCGAACAACATCAACACCGTCCGCACCTCGCACTATCCGAACGATCCCTACTGGTACGAACTCTGCGCGAAGTACGGTCTGTACGTGGTCGCCGAGGCAAACATCGAATGCCACGCGCACCAGGTCCTCACCGAAGACCCGAAGTGGACGCAGGCGTACGTCGAACGCAACCTGAACAACGTCCTCCGCCTCAAGAACAACCCGGCGATCATCTTCTGGAGCCTCGGCAACGAAAACGGCTGGGGCGAGTGCGCCAACCTCGTCGCCGCCTCGAAGGAAGTGCAGAAGTTCGACACCACCCGCCTCATCCACGCCTGCGAGCTCGGATACCGCCCCGGCCTCACCGACATGGGCAGCACCATGTATCCCTCGGTCGATTCCGTGAAGAAGATCGGAAGCGACCAGGAGCACGCGAACTGGAACTGGGCGGCGCCCGAAAAGACCCGCGCGAAAACCGGCCCGTTCTTCGTCTGCGAGTTCGCGCACAGCATGGGCAACGCCCTCGGCAACTTCAAGGAATACATCGACCTCTACGAGCAGTATCCGAACCTCATCGGCGGCTGCATCTGGGACTGGGTCGACCAGGATATGCGCGCGGAACGGCAGGAGGACAGCAAGTACAAGGTAGCTCCGTTCACCGGGTCCGCCCTCGCGTTCGGCGGCATGTTCGGCGACAACCCCGGCGACGGCAATTTCTGCGACAACGGCGTGATCTTCGCCGACCGCACGAAGAGCGCGAAGCTCCGCGAGGTGAAGCGCGTCTACCAGTACGTCAAGTTCGAGCCGGACACGCCCGCGCCGAAGGACGCCAACTATTTCACCGTCAAGCTCACCAACAGGTATTTCCACAAGGACCTCGCCGGGCATACGCTCGTGGTCCTCTATGCGGGCGGGCTTCGCGACGGAGCGGACGGCAGACGCATCTGGAGCGCGCATCCGATCCCGACGCTCGCGCCCGGCGAATCCGTCGTCATGAACTGCGCCTATCCGCCGCAGGTCGCCGGAAAGGATGAAGCGCCCGCCATGCTCCTGCTCGTGTTCGACACCCCGATCAGGATCGGCACGGCGCGCCTGCTCACGCAGTTCAACTTCTTGCGGACTCCCGACGTGATCGACCTGCTGGACGCGGGCAAGCTCGACGAGTTCGTGGACGCCGCCGTCGCGACGTATTCCGTGGACGGCGCCGCGTATGAGCCCGTCATGCCTGTGAAGAAAGCCAAAAAGGCGCCCGCCGAGCTGACTGTGAACGAGGATGATGAAAACGCCATCACGGTGACCGGCGACGGCTTCAAGGCGGTTTTCCGTGAAGCCAACCTCGTTTCGCTCGCCTACGACGGACGCGAGATCCTGAAGGCCGGGCCGCAGCCCGAAGTCTACCGCGCCCCGGTCGACAACGACAAGTGGATCTTCGACAAGGGGCCCGGCAAGAGCCTGACCGCCGAGGTCATCCCGGAACACTCGGAGCGGGTCGAGGCGGAGGTGAGGCTTTCCTGGGAACGGACCGAAGACGGCGGCGTCAGGGTCACCACGCATAAGTTCTTCCTGGCAGTCGGGAAACCCTCTGTCACAGCCGCAGTCAGCACGACCTGGGACATCGCGCGCGACGGCGCGATCACCGTCAAGGCAATGGTCAGCAATGCCCAGCAAATGCCGTTCAACCTCTACCGCAACGGCTTCTCGTTCGTTCTCGACGGCGCCTACAACCGCGTTTCCTACCTCGGCTTCGGCCCGCACGAGAATTACCGCGACCGCCGCCACGCTGCGTGGTTCGACCGTTTCGACACCACCGTGCTCGGCATGATCGAGCCCTATGTGAAGTCCCAGAGCTACGGCAACCGCATCGGCACGAAGAACGTGATCCTGTACGGCGACGACGAGGAGCTCCCCGCCGTTTCGTTCACCCTGCTCAAAAACGAATACTACTTCCTCAAGGAGCTGCCCGGCATGGAGTTCTCCGTTTCCCCGTGGACCGAGGGCGAGATCGCCGCGTCCTACACGCGGGATCGTCTGCCCGAGCCCGGTGAGAAGACCGTGCTTCATCTGGATTCGGTCGTGTCCGGCCTCGGCGGCGCCAGCTGCGGCCCGGAACCCCTCAAGCAGTACAAAGTCGACAATCCGAACTTCACGCTTGAATACGTGATCGCGCCGTACCGCGCCAAAAAGCTGCCGAAATAAACTTATCCAACTCAACAAACATGCCGGGAGCGTCCCCATCTGGATGCTTCCGGCTTTTTCGTGTTTGAACGGAATCGGGTTTACTTCCGACGGGGCTTGTTTCCGCCTCTTTGAGCACCGCGCTGTCCGCCGCGTTTCTCCCATCCGTTTTTCCGGTCGTTCTGCGGGCGTTTTCCCTCTTTCTGATTGCCGTGCGGTGAAGGTCCGGCGTCGCGGTCGCGGCGGAGCATGTCGCGCTGTCCGCGGCGTTCGGCGAGGCCTTTGTTGACTTGGATCGTCTGTCCGTCTGGCGTCGTCTCGGCGCAGTACATGGCACAGCCCATGGTCATGGCGAGCGGGATGAAGTCCTGCACCTGCTTCGGGCTCCAGTGGTATTTCGCGAGGTAGGAATCGACCACGCGCATGTGGCGCTCCGTGCAGCCGGGGAAATTCGAGATGAAGTACGGGATCATGAACTGTTTTTTCCCGGTCCGGCGGTTCACGCGGTCGAAGATGTCCTTGAACTTGTCGAACACGCCCGCCTGCCCCTTCCGCATCAGGCGCAGGACCTCGCCGTCGAGGTGTTCCGGCGCGACGCTGAGCTGGCCGCCGACGTGGTCGCGGATGATCTTTTCGGTGAGGTGCGGCTGGATCAGCGCCAGATCGAGGCGGATGCCGGAGTTGATGAAGACGTGTTTCACGCCGGGGATGCGCCCGATGCGGTCGAGCAGGTCCATGAGCGGCTTCTCGTCTGCGTGATAGTTCGGGCAGATCGAGGGGAAGAGGCACGAGATGCGGCGGCACTTTTTGCATTTTTCGGGGTCGAACGGCCCGTGCCCGTAGATATTGCCCGCCGCGCCGCCGATGTCGCTGACCGTGCCGTGGAAATACGGCCGGGCGGCGAGCTTTTCGATGCTTCGCACGACGCTCTCCGGCGACCTCGAAACGAGGTGGTGGTTCTGATGCGACACGAGCCCGCAGAACGCGCATCCGCCGGGACAGCCGCGCACCACGGGCACGGAGTCGCGGATCACATCCCACGCCGGAATGCGCTCCTGGTAGCTCCAGTGCGGCATGCCGGTGAACGGCAGTTCGCAGACATGGTCGAATTCGGCGGTGGTCATCGGCGGGCGCGGCGGCTCGACGAGCAGGATGCGTCCGCGCGTCCACTGGACCAGGCGGCGACCGTTCCACGGGTTCATCTCCGCCTCGACGGTCTTCGTCTGGCGCATGATGGCGTCTTTCTCCGAGGCGATCTCCTCGCAGGACGGCAGCACGACGCACGAATTGTCAACGGTGAACGCCGCGCTCTCGCGTCCGCCGAGGTAACGGCACGTGCCGCGGATGCCGTCGAGCGGCTGATCGTGTTTGATGCGGTCGAATATCTCGAGCATGGTGAGCTCTCCCATGCCGTAGCACAGCAGGTCGGCCTTCGCGTCGACCAGCACGGACGGGCGCATCTTGTCCTGCCAGTAGTCGTAATGCGCCACGCGCCGCAGGCTCGCCTCGACGCCGCCCAGGATCACGGGCAGCCCCGGAAACGCCTGCCGCACGAGCTGGCTGTACACCACGGACGCGTGCGGCGGACACAGCCCCGTCTTCCCGCCCGGCGAATACATGTCCTCGTGGCGCAGGCGGCGGCCCGCCGTGTAGAGCTTCACCATGGAGTCCATGTTGCCGCTCGCCACGCCGCATCCGAGCAGAGGACGCCCGAACGTCTTCACGCTCTCCGGGTCCCGCCAGTCCAGCTGCGCCGCGATCCCCACGCGGTATCCGGCGTCCAGCAGCACGCGCGCGATGAGCGGCGGCCCGAACGTCGGATGGTCCACGTACGCGTCACCGGTCACGATCAGGATGTCGATCGCGTCCCAGCCGCGCGCCTCCATTTCCGCACGGGTCATCGGGACGAATGCTGTGAGTTCTTCGCGGGTCATGGTCTTGGATTCGGTGCTGTGCGGTCCGGGTTCAGGTCCGGGTTCGGGTTCAAAAATGGGCGGATAATCGTTTCATAACAAATATACAGCAAAAACGTCAAAATACAATCCCGCCGGACGGAAAGCGCCGCGTCTTCGTGTCACGCACACTGTCATATTATGAAAAATGCGCCGCGAAAGCCGCCTTTTTTCCGTTCCGGGGTTGCCTTTTTCCCGAATATGGTGTATTTTATTTGTTTGTAACGAATTTTTCCACCTGAAAGGTATCCACTATGCTGACTCTTCTGATCGCCCTGATCACCTCTCTGCTCGTCGGCGCCGTGTCCTACAAGGGCCTGCCGACTTCCGCCGTCGTCGTCATGATGATCGCGGTCTTCCTCATCGTCCACCTCGTCATCTCGCTGCTCCTGCGCATGCAGTCGAAGAAGATCAACGAGAAGCTCCAGGCGCTGATGCTGGAGATCCAGCAGAAGATACAGGGCATGCAGAACCGCATGATGCACCGCCCCACGGGCAGCCCGAAACAGATGATGCAGATCCTGGAGCGCGAACAGCAGGCCGGGCTCGACCGCATGATCGAGGCGCTTGACCTGTACAAGCCGCTGTTCAAGTGGAGTTTCCTCATGAAGCGCCAGGTCAACACCATGAAGATGGCGTTCCTGTTCCAGCAGAAGAAGTTCGATGAGGTCGACGCCCTGCTCCCGAAGTGCATGTTCCTCGACGCGCAGAGCGTGACGATCAAGCTCGTCCGCATGTACAAAAACAACGATCCGAAGCTCGACAAGTTCTTCAAGACCCGCGTGCGCCGCTTCAAGGGCGACAACGCCGTCATCCCGTACGCCGCGTACTCCTGGATGCTCGTGAAGCAGAACCGCGTCGAGGACGCCATCGCCGCGCTCACCGACGCCCGCAAGCAGACCTCGAACGAGGTGCTGGAGAAGAACCGCGAATTCCTGCTGAACGGCAAGGTGAAGCAGTTCTCCAACGCCCAGCTCGCCGAAGCCTGGTACGCCCTCATGCTGGAGGAGCCGAAGATGCCGCGCATCCAGCAGAACGTCCGCTACCGCTGACCGTCCGGCGCGCCCCGTTTTAAGCTCGAACTCGCACATCATTCCGACCGCGGGAGGCCGACATGGAAGAAATCGAATGGAAAGATTCGCTTCTCCGGATCCTCGAAAAGGATTCCCGGTACGACGCCCATGCATACATTTTCATGAACAACGCCGTCTCCTACACCGTGAACAAGCTCTCCAAGCAGGGACGCCCGCTCGGCACGCGCCACGTGAGCGGCGCCCAGCTCATCCAGGGCATGCTCGAATACGCGGTCAGCACCTACATGTTTCTTGCGCCGGACATGCTCCGCTACTGGAATCTCCTCAGCGGACGCGACGCCGGCAACATCGTTTACAACCTCATCGAGGAAGGCGTGCTCTCCGCCGGCCCGAACGACCGCATCGAGGATTTCGACTGCGTGCCCGACCTGATCTACGTCACGCAGGAGATCGTGCGCCGCAGCTTCGGGAACAGCCCCGAGCCCGCGTCCGATCCCGGCCCGCTTCCGGTCATCGACGCCTGACCCGCGCGGCCGCCTTCCCGGAACCGGGAGTCTATCCACATGCCTGAACCCGCCCTGCCCCTGCTCGACCTCGTCCGCGAACACCGCCTCGCCAACGGCATCCGCGTGTTTCTCTGCCCCATGCCCGGCGTCCGCACGGTCAGCTGCAACGTCTGCGTGAACACCGGCAGCGCGTTCGAGGGCGCCGACCTCGGCAGCGGCCTGTCGCACTTCCTCGAACACATGATATTCATCGGCACGAAGAGCTATCCCGGCGCTTCGGAGATCGCCGACCGCGTGAACGCCTGCGGCGGCAATCTGAACGCGTTCACCAGCCAGGACCAGACCTTCTACTACATCAACCTCCCCGCCGCGAACGCCGTCGAGGGCGTCCGCATGCTCGCATCCATGATGCGCGAACCGCTCTTCCCCGAGGACGAGTTCGCCCGCGAGAAGGACGTGATCCTGAACGAAAGCCGCATGCGCCTCGACAATCCCCGACTCGCCGTCTACGAGAACATGCTCGGCGAACTCTTCCGCGGCAGCCCGTACCGCGTGCCGATCATCGGCTACGACCACATGCTCGAATCCGTCACGCGCGACCGGATGGCGGCGTACCACCGCAGACGCTACACGCCCGAGCGCATGACGTTCTTCGTCGCCGGGCGGTTCGACGCGGACGCCGTGCTCGCGGAACTCCGCGCGAAGCTCGAAGACTGGCGGACGGATTCCTTCGACGACACCGTTCCCGCGCGCCCGTTCAAGCGCTCCGGCCGCCACACCGCCGAGCTGACCTGGAAGGACTCGCTGGCGTATCTGGCGTTCGGCTGGCAGTTGCACGACCTCACGCCGAAGGAGAACGCCGCGCTCCGTGTGCTGGCGTTCCTGCTCGACGACGATTCCGGGCGCGTCTACCGCGCCATGCACATCGAAAACGAGCTCATTTCCAGCTCGTGGGCGGATTACCTGATGTTCCAGGACGGACAGGGCTTCTTCTTCACGGCGTTCGAGGGCGACCCGGCAAAGCTCGACGCGATGCAGGCGGGATTCCTCGACGTCCTGCATGATTTCCGCGAACATCCCGTCACGAAACGCGAGATCGCACGCGCACGCGCCGCCGTCGAATGCGAGATCCTCAGCCGTTTCGAAACGCCCTCCGGGTTCGCCGGGCTGCTCTCCGGCGCGGTCCGCATCAACGGCAGCTGCGACCTCCGGTCCATGCTGCGCGACCTCGACGCGGTCACGCCGGACGACGTGATGAGTATCCTGAACACCATGCTGTCGCCCGACGACGTCACCTGCGTCCGCATGGCGCCCGAAAAAGATAACGGGAAGAAAGCCGCCCGCAAGAAATCCGCGCCCGCCCTGCCCCGTCCGGCCGTCGAGACCGCGAAAACCGGCCAGACCGTACTGCTCCTGGAGGACCGTTCGCGGACGATGGCTGAGATCACGCTCGTGCTGCCCTGCGCGGCGGCGTTCGAGTCCGCTTCGGAAAGCCTCTTCTCGCGCCTCGTCTCCGAGACGCTGTTCTGCGGCGCGGGAAATTGCGACGAGGTGAAGCTCAACGAATATCTCGCCGACTACGCCATCGACGCCGACTGCACAGCGGGCAACAACTCCATGTTCCTCTCGCTTCAGTTCCCGCTCAGGAGCCTCCGCCGCGCGGTCAGAATCGCAGCGCTTCTCGCGGGCGATCCGAAGTTCCCCGCCGACGCGGTCGAACGCGAAAAGCTCAACCTGGTCCGCGAGCTCGAAAGTTCCCTGCTCCAACCCGACACGGTCGCGTTCGCGCGCCTGAAGGAACACCTGTTCGGTGCGAACCATCCGTACGGACGCAGCCCGGAAGCCTCGCTCGCCGCGCTCAGAAAAGCCTCCGCCTCGAAACTGAAGAATTTCTACCTCAACCGCGTGCTTTCCGCGCCGTCCGCGTGCCTGGCGTTCTCCGGCGCGATCTCGCGGAAACAGGCTCTTGAGGCGGCGCAGGAGATCTTCTCCGCCGGACGCTGGCCCGCGCCCGTGCCCAAACGCCCCGCGCCACCCCCGATGAACAAGCCCGCCGACCTCACGTTCGCGCTCGAACAGCGCAAGCAGGCGGTCGTGACCTGCGGATTCCGTTCGTGCGGCGTGGAGACCGCCGATCCCGCCTGGGACCTGGTGCTGAACGCCGAGAACGGCATGTCGGCGAAGCTGTTCAAGAAGGTGCGCGGCGAAAAGGGCCTCGCGTACTGGACCGGATTCGTCCGCATGTACGGATTCGGCGCCGGGGTGTCGGCGTTTGCCGCCTCGACCGCGGACGAAAACGCGCTTGAGGTGCGCGGCCTGCTCCTCGACGAATTCCGCCGCCTCGCCTCGTCCGGCCTCGACAAGGACGAATTCGACTGCGCCCTCGCCGCCCAGAAATACGCATTCGACGCCGCGCCGTCCGGGACGCTCGCGAAACAGTCCGCGCTCGAACAGTTCCTGACCGGGGACGCGCTTCAGCCGTGGACGCGCCGCGAACAGCTCGACAAGCTCACGTGTGCGGAGGTGAACCGCCGCCTGAAACGCGACCTGAAGGGCGTGAAACCGTCCACGCTGATCGCGTATGCGAACGGCGTTCCCTCCGGCAGAAAAGCCGCGAAAAAAGCGTAAAACGGGCTTTTTTCCCCCGTCCGTGCCCCCTTTGCGGCAAAAAACGCAAAAAAAGTCAAAAAAAAGGCCGGACTTCATTTGAAATATCGGCTTTTTGCCTTAAAATATATGGTGATGTTCTTTTTCCGGGACATCGCTTGCATTGACATATTCTGATTTTCAAATAACTTTTTCCGGAGGTTCCACCTGTTATGAAAGCCACTCGCATCGTCATCCCCGCGTCCGCCGCTGTCGCGGCAATCATCCTCGCCGCCTGCGCAGACAAACCCATCCGCGTCCCCGGCGGCACGTTCGTCGAAGAGCCCTACACGGGTGAAACCACCACGAAGACCCACACCGTCGTCTCCAACGGCGAAGAGATCACCGACACCGAGGTCATCTTCATCGACGACCAGGTCCCGGTCGGTCCGGTCGAGGACAACACGCAGGGCGGCCAGCAGGGCGGCACCTCCGCGCAGGGCGGCGACGTCCAGCAGGGCGGCCAGCAGGGCGGCACGACGCTCCAGCCTATTGATCAGGATCAGACCGCGAAAAGCAACGCTCCCGAAGGCTCCGTGGAATACAAGGTCGTGAAGGGCGACACGCTGTGGGGCATCGGCATGGTCTACGGCGTTTCTGTGGCGCGCCTCGCCGAGATCAACGGCATCGACGAAAAGGCCCCGCTCAAGGTCGGCCAGGTCCTCATGATCCCGCCGGACGCCAAGAACGCCGTCGGCAAGCCCGTCCAGAAGAAGCCGGAAACGAAGCCCGCGACCACCACGAAGCCCGCCACCACCACGAAGACGGATTCCGGCACGAAGCCCGCCACGACCACGAAGCCCGCGACCGCCACCACGACCAAGACCGAGCCCGCCACCACCACGAAGCCCGCGACCACAACTCCGTCCGCCACCACGACGAAGGGCGGCGAAGGCTCCGGCGGTATCGTCGAACCCATCGGCGGCGGCTCCATGGGCGGCACCAGCTCCACCTCGACGCCCGCGTCCACCACGAAGCCCGCGGCAGGCAGCGCCACCGCCGGCCTTGCGTCCGTCTCCGCGCTTGACGACGCCGACATCTTCGCCGTGCCGATCGACTCCGAATCCACGCTCGAGGAAGTCGCGAACATCCATGACAAGAACCTCGAAGACCTGATCCGCCTGAACCCCGAGTTCAAGCCCGGACAGAAGATCCCCGCCGGAACGGCCATCAAAATGCCGCTTTTCTGAGCGAAGATTCCGAAAATCACGCGATCCGCAAAAAAACTTTGCGGGTCGCTTTTTTTAAGACCGCTTAAAAACGTCTCATGGCTGAATT
>JAFSZN010000117.1 GCA_017455665.1 Lentisphaeria bacterium | reverse complement strand
CTTTCTGCTCTTTACGGGTGGAGTAGATGTCCCAGACTTTGCCGCAGGCGCAGATGACCTTCGCCGGACCATACGCGGGATGGATGGAATCTTTCATTTTTAACCTCATATATGTTGGATTTGTATTTGATTTCTGAGAAAAACGCGCTACTTTAAAGCAACACGGCAATTTATAATATACACCAACATGCGGAAAATGCAACTTCATTTCGGAGAATCCTGACCTTTTTCTTTTCTGAACATCCCGTCCCGCCTCAAGTGCGCCGGACGGTATTCGCGCAACCATCCCTTAGAACTAGCATTTCACTTCATCCATGTCTTCCGAAAAAAACAGATTTCGCAACCGTATCGCTCTGGTCTTCCTGTTCGCGCTCGCGATCCGCATCCTGTGTGCCTGGCCCGCGCTCTGGTCATACATGGGTGACGGTGACATGGAATCCTTCATGCGGCCGGACTCCGCGACCTATTATTTCCCGGCAAGAGCCTTTGTGGAAACCGGGAAGCTGACCCTGGATGTCGGTTCCGATTTCCCCGCGGTGCAGCGTCCGCCCGGGTATATCTTTTTTCTGGTGGCGGTGATTTTCCTGTCGTGCCCCCCGGTCATCGGATGTCTGGTGGACGCGCTGACGGTCTTCCCCGTCGCGCTGGCGGGACGGAGGCTTGCCGGACGGCGCGCGGGATTCTGGGCGGCGGTCCTGTACGCGCTGAATCTGACCGCGCTGGCGAACGCGCCGCTGATCCTGGCGGATTCCCTGCTCGGATTCCTGTGCGCGTGGCAGGTGTTCTTTTTCGTCCGGGCGTGGCGCACGAAACGCCTCTCCGATTTCCTCTTCGGCGCGGTATTCGCCGCCGCCGCGACCCTCACGAAGCCGGTCAATCTTCCCGTTTTGCTGGGACTGATCCCGTTCGTGCTGGCTCCGGTCCTGATGCGGCCGTGGCGAAAAGCCGCCTGCGCGGCCCTGCTGACGTTTCTCGTGTTCGGCGCGATGGTCGTGCCGTGGATGCTCCGCAACCAGTCCATCGGCGCGGGATTCGTGCTCGACCGGAATTCCGGCCTCACGGCGCTTCACAACACGGCGGCGATCCTTGCCCGTGTGAACGGCACGGACGGCGACACGGAACGTGCCGCGCTCGAGGCGGAAGCCGAGGCGGCGTTTGCCGACAAGTCGGAACAATACGCGAATCTGCTTGAGCTGAAGATGGCGGAGGACGACTGGTATCTGGCGCGATATAAGAAAACGGTTTTCGAGCATCCGGGTGCGGCGGCGGCCACGCATCTATTTCAGGTGTGGATTCTTCTGCCCGATTTGCCGAACTTCCTTCAGAACCTCGGTCTGCGGACCGGGGAACGCGGCACGCTGGCGGTTTTGCGAAAAGACGGCGTCATGGCGGCGTTCCGGCACTACATGGACGGGAGTTATGCGGCGGCGTTTCTGGCGGCGCCGTTCCTGCTGGCGACGGGCGTTCTCTACGCGCTGACGGCAACGGGGGTGTGGATTTACCTGCGGCGGCGCAGATGGACCGTCCTGACGCTGTTTGCGGTCTTTGTGCTGTATTATCTGGCGGCGCCGGGGCCTGTGCTGATGCCGCGTTACCAGATCCCCGCGCTGCCGTTTGCGTGCGCCCTGGCCGGGGCGGTCATTTCAGTCTGTGGTATTCGCAGATGGCGAAAACGTCGGTCATGCCCGCGATGTAATCCGTGACGGCGCGATGGATGCCGTCGGTCTCCATGCGTCGGCGGACCTGACTGCCCGCGAGCTCGGGGTGCTGTACGAAGGTGTCGAACAGGAAGGACATGCGGTCCTTCGAGAGCTGGTTGAGCTTGTTGAGTTCCTGCGAGAAATACAGGTTTTCGTAGAGGAACGTCCTGAGTTCGCTGGTCAGCACCTGGAATTCCTGGCTCCACGCGATGAGCGTCATGCCCTTCGACGGCGCGTCGCCGGGCGCTTTCACGCCGGATGCCTCGATCAGCTTCGCCGAGGTCTCGATGGCGTCGCCGACCATGCGGTTGATGAGGGCGCGCACGGTGTAGGTCACGAATTTGCCGTCGCCGCGCTTCAGTCCGAGCGACTTGGTCTCCTCGGCCGCCATGCGCCAGATCGCGATGCCCTCCAGCATGTCCTCCGTGATGATCCCGGCGTCCAGCCCGTCGTCGACGTCGTGCCCGTAGTACGTGAGGTCGTCGGCGAGGTCGGCGGCCTGCGCCTCCAGGCACGGGGCGGGGGCGAGCTCCACGCCGTCGAGCACGGGCGGATGCAGCGGCGAACGGTGCTTGATGAGACCCGCGCGGGTCTCCCAGGTGAGGTTGATGCCGTCGTAGGCGGGGTATTTCTTTTCCAGCAGGTCGACCACGCGGATCGCCTGAAGGTTGTGGTCGAATCCGCCGTGCCCCTCCATGAGGCTGTGCAGGGCGCGTTCCCCGGCGTGTCCGAAGGGCGTGTGCCCGAGGTCGTGCGCGAGCGCAATCGCCTCGGTGAGGTCTTCGTTCAGGCCGAGGCTCCGGGCGATCGTCCGCGCGATGCCCGCCACCTCGATCGTGTGCGTGAGGCGGTTCCGCAGATGGTCGCCGGTCGTGCTCAGGAAGACCTGCGTCTTGTATTCGAGCCGCCGGAACGCCTGACTGTGCAGGATGCGGTCGCGGTCGCGCTGGAATTCGGTCCGGTACGGATGGGGCGTTTCAGGGTAACGCCGCCCGCGGAGCGCTCCTGCGTGGACGGCGTACGGCGCGAGGGTCTTGTCCTCAAGCTCGCATAAAAACTGCTGGGTGCGCGCGCTCATAGATTACGCCCGGCCTGGTCGAGATGCTGGGAGACCTTGTCCTTGAGCTTCTGGAAGAAGCCGGGATCCTCGTTGTTAATGGTGAAGTTCGGACCGGAGCCGTTGTCCTTCGCGCTGCCGTTGTCGGACTGGAACGCCGCGGCGTATGCCTTCAACGCCTCGCGCTGGGCGTCGGTGAGCTTGCGCGGGACGTCGACCGTGAGTTTCACGTGGTGGTTGCCGAAGACGCCCGGACGCACGCGCACGGGCATGCCTTTTCCCTTCAGCGTGAGCACGTCGCCGTTCTGCGTCCCGGCGGGGATCGTCAGCTCGGCGTCGCCGTGCACGGTCGGGATGGTGACCGTGCCGCCGAGGGCTGCCACGGGGAACGGGATATGGTATTCGGCGTAGATGTCCTCGTCCTCGCGCTGGAAGCGCTTGTCGGGGCGGACCTGGATCATGATGTAGAGGTCGCCGTTTGCGCCGCCGCGCAGGCCGGGTTCGCCTTCGCCGTTCACGCGCATCCGGTTTCCGGTGTCGATGCCGGCGGGGATGTGTACCTCGATGGCGCGATGGACGCTGACCTTTCCGACGCCGTTGCATTTGGAGCACTTGTGGGCGATCTTCTGTCCGGTGCCGTGGCAGACGGGGCATTCGTGCATCATGGTGAAGAAACCCTGGGAGACGCCGACCTGTCCGCTGCCTTTGCAGCGGTCGCAGCGTTCCGGCTTCGTGCCGTCGGCGCATCCTGAGCCGTTGCACGCGGTGCAGAGTCCGGGGCGGTTGAACTCGATCTTCTTCGAGACGCCCTTGAACGCCTCGTCCAGCGTGATGCCGAGGTTGTAGCGCAGGTCCGCGCCGTCCTGCGGGCCGTTCGGATCGCGTCTGCGTCCGCCGAAGAACGACTCGAAGCCGCCTCCGCCGCGGCCGAAGAACTGGTTGAAGATGTCGAAGGGGTCGCCGGAGAATCCGCCGCCCGCTCCGCCGCCGTTCGCTGCGTCCTCGCCATACTGGTCGTAGAGCTGGCGTTTTTCCTTGTTTCCGAGGATCTCGTAGGCGTGGGAGATCTTCTTGAACTTCTCCTCGGCCTCCTTGTTGCCGGGGTTCTTGTCCGGGTGGTATTTCACCGCCAGGCGCCGGTATGCCTTTTTGATGGTCTCCTCGTCGGCGTCGGGGGAGATCTCCAGTAGTTCGTACAGTTCGGTGTGTCGTGCTGGCATGGGGGGAGTGCCTTCCGTGTTTCCCGGTTCTTCGCCGGATCAGTTTCTGGTCAGACCGTCGGTCATCAGTTTCGCGGTCCTGCGGGCGAACGCGGCGGGATCGGGCAGTTCGGAGCCTTCGCAGAGCAGAGCCTGGTCGTAGAGCATGGCGGCGTAGTCCGTCAGCACGGCGCTGCCGGGTTCCGCCTCGTATTTCTTCGCCATCGCCTGGATCAGCGGGGCGTCGGGATTGAGCTCGAGGATGCGCTTCACTTCCGGCGCTTCCTGCTTCATCGCCTTCATCAGGCGCTGCATGTTCACGGAGGGATCGGCTTCGTCGCCGACGAGGCAGCAGACGCTTTCGGTGAGGCGTGCGGAGAACCGGACATCCTTCACCTGGTTTTCGAGCGTCTTCTTCAGGAATTCGAGCAGGGACTTGTTCTGTTCGGCGGCTTCCTGCGTCTTCTTCTCAAGCTCCTTCTGCACGGGCTCGTCGAGCTTCAGGTCGCTCTTGGAGACGGACACGATGTCCTTTTCCGCGTACTTGCCGATGCCGTTGATGACGAATTCGTCGACCGGGTCAAGCAGATACAGCACATCGAGCTTCTGCTGGCGGAAGAGCTCCAGCTGCGGGGAGTGGTCCACTGCGGCGCGGGATTCGCCGGTGATGAAGTAGATCGCCTTCTGCGTGGGCGGCATGGCGTCGGAGTATTCCTTCAGCGACACAAGCTTGCCGGGCTCGCCGTTCATGGTCTCGAAGAGCAGCAGGTTCTGGAGCTTCTCGCGGTTTTCCCAGTCGCTGTACGCGCCTTCCTTGATGAGGCGGCTGAACTCGCCGTAGAATTTCTCGTACGTCGCGCGGTCCTTCTCCATCAAGGTCTGAAGCTCGGAGAACACGCGCTTCACGATCGCCTTCGAGATGCGCTTGATCTGCGGATTGTCCTGGAGCGTCTCGCGGGAGATGTTCAGCGGCAGGTCGCTCGAATCGACCACGCCGGACACGAAGCCGTTCATGTAGTCGGGCAGCATGCCGGGGCATTCGTCGGTGATGAAGACGCGCTTCACGTACAGGCTCAGCGTCTTTTTATTGCGGACGCCGAACTGGTACTGGAACGGGAGCTTGGCGGCGAGGAAGAGCAGCGCCTTGAACTCGGACGCGCCCTCGGCGGAGAAGACGATGCGCTTCAGCGGCGCTTCGTAGTCGCCGGAGAGGTGCGAATAGAAACTCTTGTATTCGTCCTCGGTGACCTCGGATTCGGGGCGCAGCCAGATCGCCTTCATGGTGTTCAGCGTGTCGTCCTCGATGACGTCCTTGCCGTCCTTGTCCTTGGTCTTGTGCGCCATGCGGATCGGGTATTCGATGAAGTCGGAGTATTTGCGGACCACGGACGACACGGTCCAGTATTCGAGGTAGTTCTTGAAATCTTCCTTCAGGTGCAGGGTCACGGTCGTGCCGGCGGCGTCCTTTTCCGCCTCGGTCACGGTGAACGTGTCGACGCCTTCGGATTCCCACAGGTACGCCTGGTCCTCGCCCGCCTTCTTCGTCAGCACGGACACCTTGTCGGCGGCCATGAACGCGGCGTAGAACCCGACGCCGAACTGTCCGATGAGCTCGGGCGCGCTCGCAGGATTCTCCTCCTGCGCCTTCTTCAGCTCGGCGAGGAATCCGCGCGAACCGGAGTGCGCGATGGTGCCGAGGTTTTCGACCAGTTCTTCCTTCGTCATGCCGATGCCGTTGTCGGAGATCGCCAGCGTGCAGGCGGCTTCGTCGGCGGTGATGCGGATCTCGCCCTCGCTGGCGAGTTCGGGACGGGTCAGCGCCAGGAAACGGCGTTTGTCCAGCGCGTCGGCGGCGTTCGCGATCAGCTCGCGCAGGAAGATCTCCTTGTTCGAGTAGATCGAGTTGATCATCATGTTGAGCAGTTCTTTGACTTCGGCTTTGAATTGCATATGTCTGGACATAACTCTGTCTCCTTGTGGTTTTGTTTTTCAGTTCTTTTCTCGTCCGTCAGCGAAGCAACGGACTACTCAGTTGAGGGCTTGCCCTCATTTTTTGACGCGTGTCGCGCTCTTCGCGGGCTTGGCGGAAGCCGGCGTTTTTTTCGGGACCGGGTTGCCGAGGCTCGCGTTGGCGCCCTTGTAATCGTTGCAGTAGAAACCGGAGCCGACGAAGATCACGCCGGACCCCGCGCCGATCTTGCGTTTCAGCGCGTCCTTGCCGCATTCCGGGCATGTTTTCAGGTGGTCTTCGGTCATCTGCTGGAATTTTTCAAACTCGTATCCGCAGTTCTTGCAGACGTATTCGTAGGTGGGCATGTCGACTTGTCCTTGTTGTTTCGCGGCGGCCCGGCGGGATGTCCTTCCGGCGAACCGCATCCGTGTTGAGGGGGTTGTGTTTTTGTTGTTTTCGGGGTATTCTAAGCATACTTTGTGCCAAAATGCCGCACACGGCGCTCCCGCCTCGAATCCGCCGCCGGGCGTCTGACGTTTGTTCTGTACCGTGCGACAATCTGTCCCATTTTCGTGCCAAAGTGTGCCGTCAACGCTTTTTTTACCCCGTCCCCGTCTTTTTTCACTTTTTTTGACTTTTTTCTCATTTTTCGCTAAGATTTCCGTCGTTTCCTCATCAAATTATACAGAAGCAAACAATGAAACGTGCTAAAATATGCAAGGAGCAAACCATGAAAACGAACCGATTCAAATCTGTTTGGGGCGCGGCACTCGGCCTCGTCCTGCTCGCCGCTATCCCGTTCGCCGCATTCGCGCAAGCCGTGCCGTCCTCCGCGCCGAAGCCGGGCGATCCCGCGCCGGACGACCTGGAGAACGTGGTTGTCACCATCACTGCGGGATTCAACGGCAGAGGCTGGTTCATCTTCGAGGGGGACAAGATCCAGTACTGGCATATCAATCAGAAGACTCCGTCCCGCGTGACCGTCAACGGCAAGCCGTGGAATGACCTGCGGATGCCGTTCGAGCTCGGATTCACCCCCGATTTCCAGACGGCGGAGCTCGTGGAACAGTCTTTCGGCGGCAAAAGCGTCCGGACGGTCGACAAAATCGAGCTGACGCGGGACGAAAACCAGATCCGGATGATGATCCTGCATGATGACCCGTCGAGCGTCATGGCGCGGGTGAAGATGAAAAAACAGCCGAAGCGGACGGAACCGGCGAAGGCCGCGGCGCAGACGGACGGGAATGTCCTGATCCTGACCGGAACTCTCCACGGAAGCACGACGTTTCTGCTGCGTCCGGACAGTATCGAGTTCGCGCCGAACAAGGAGAGCACGAACGGATACCGCGAACGCGACAACAAAGCGGCTTTCCCGACCGATGTGACCGTCAACGGCAAACCCTGGACCGGTCTCAATCCCAATATCCCGTTTGACCTGGATTTCGTGTCGGATTTCTCCAAGGCGAAGATCGTGGAAACGTCCGCGAACGTCCGATGCAATCTGCGCTCGGATTACCAGCTCGCGAACAACATTCTTTTCGACCGTCCGTTCGACCGCACCACGGAACTTCTGATCAGTTCGTTCCCGAGCACGGACCCCGTTCCGTTCAGCGTCAGGATCGTCGCCGAAAAGTCGCCCGCGGATTACGAGGCGCGCATCATACGCCGTCGTGACACCCAGCGCGAGAAACAACGCCGAATCGGCTTGACGCAGAGGTACCGGCGCAACCGCCGCAATCTGTCCGAAAGCGAGATTGCGGAGGTCGAACAGTGGAACAAGGAGAGCATGGCGGATACGTGGAGCCGCGACCCGGACGATTCGACGGACGGAAAAGAGCTTCCCCCTCTTGACATGGGTGGAGGCGCCGCGTTCAGCCAGGAGGAAAGACCGGAAAACGAGGTAACGATCACGATCGAGGCACTGGTCGATTTCAGCGCCGGATTCCGTTTCACGGGGAACCGGATCAACTTCGATGCCTGGCCGAACATGGGGCGTTATCCGAGCAAAGTCAGGATCAACGGCAAACCGTGGAAGAACCTGCGGATGGCGTTTCCTCTGGACTACGCGGTCGATCTGGACTCCGTGCCCGAGACCTTCCTGGACTCGGAATACTATCAGTATAATCTCTCGAAAGACCGTTCATCGTTCACCGTACGGGTCCGGAATCACGGTCCGAGGGAGGAGCAGATCACGATACGGCTCAAGGCGCGGAAGTCGGACAAGCCGCTCACCAACGAGCAGATGTACCCCGGCGGCATCCCGATGCCCCCGGAAGCGATGTCGTCGCCCGAAGCGTTTGAAAACTTCTGGAAGAACGCCATGCGACCGCGTTCCGGCACCTCCCCTGGTTCAGGGACCCCGCAGAACGGCGATCAGCAGACCGGGACGAAACCGGCTGACGCGAGAAAGAGCATGCCGTGACCATCGACGGCATGTTCGACGGCATGTTCGACGGCAGGGACAGCATCGTGAACCCGGTCGCTCCTTTGCGCCGGACGCGATTTGCGGCAGTCATTCGTTTTTGCCCGGATTTGGCATGTTCCGGACAATGCCGGACTTCTTTCCGTCTCCCTCCGGCGAGGTCAATATGAGCTTTTTTGATAAACACGGGAAACCATATTTTAAAGCCTTTTTTGGACTTTTTTCGCTTTTTAATTTGAAAAATACACTATGGAGGAGTAAAGTATTAATAATATTATTTTCAAGCTTTCGCCCCGCTCTGCTTTTTCAGAAAGGAATCCTATGATGAATTTCCGCCGGTCCACGCTCGCCGCGCTCAGCGTTTTGGCGCTCTGCCTTACCTCCGCCTGCACCAAAAAGATCGACGGCTCCTCCATGGAGAATTTCTACCTTTCTTCCGGCGAAGTCATGAAGACCATCAAGGGGGAAGACCGCCAGATGGAGTTCGCCAACGGCCTGGACATGATCCTGTTTTACTCCACGGATTCGTACGAAGCCGTCTCCCAGCTGAACGGGCTGACCGCGGAAGAGGCGTTTGAGCAGATCCAGCAGATCCGCGACAGCAAGCCCCGCGTCGATGCCTCCCGCAAGGAACGCTATTCCACGTCCCTCTCGGATGTCCTGAAAAGCATTCCCGGCGAAGCGAAGCGCGAGCTCCTGGTCTCCCAGATGACCCAGTACGGGTTCAATCCCTGGAACAACAGGAATATGATGAACATCCGTTCGATCGACGGCCTGAACGCGTTCGAGATCAGCAAGAGGATTAGCGATCTCCGCAAGGACGAAGACCCGACCAAAATGAACGAGAAAAAATAACGCCTGTTCCGTTTGCCCCGTCGCGCGGGGTGGCGGACACCCAAAAGAATGCGTCGGCGACCGGATGTTTCCCGGCCGCCTTTTTTTTCGGCTGTTTCTGTTTGAAATCCCTGAAATCCTATAGCTTTTGGGGAACATAATCCCTGAAATCCTGCCTTTTCGAGATTCAAACACAGAATCACGGGCATGAAAAAGCCGCCCCGGATCGAGGCGGCTGAATTGTTCCTGCAGGGATGGATCGCGGCGGATGCCGCGCACAGGATCAGTTGTCGTCGGTGGGGTCGATCGTCCACATATTGTGGTCGGGAGCGTCGTAAATCGTCTCGTGTCCCTGCCGGATCGTCGCGCCGGGGTGCATCATGGCGACGTGGCCGTCGCAGAAGAGGTAGTTCCAGCTGTGGTTGTGGAGGGATCTGGGGGACATGTAGTCGGATTTCGGGATCTTGTTTTCGGAAGCTTCGCGGAAATTCTTGCCGCCCTGGTCTTCGCCCCATTTCGCGTAGATGCCGAGCGTCTGCGTGCAGGCGGCGGACATGGCGGCGTAGGTGGCGGTGACGAATCCGAGGTCGCCGCGGGTCATGGGCGCCCACTCGGCGAGGAGGATGGTGCGGGTCGGCATGGGGACCATGGTCTTTCTGGTGGCTTTGAACGGGGAATTGATGTGCGCGAGGGTCCTGCCGTCGGAGCCGGAGGCGTGGCTCATGCCGAAGGAGCGGAGCGGGTATTCATCCTTGACGCCGGAATAACGCGGAATGTTGTCGGCGGGGCACTGGAAGATCTTGATGCTTTGGAATTTGGAACCTTTTTTGCGGATGCTTGAGGCAGGCGTGCCGTTGGCGCCGAGCGCTTCGACGACTTCATTCATGCCGGGGAGGTACGCGATGAGGGCGCGATCCCAGTAGGAATCGCAGGACGGGCCGCCGGAGTAGGAGTAATTGTACGAGGCTTTCCCGGTGGCGGGCATATAGTACTGCGTGTCGTTCGAGTACATCATGGCGAGCGTGCCGAGCTGCTTGGCGCTGTTCGTGCAGCCGGCCGCCATTGCGGACTTGCGGGCGGACTGAAGCGCGGGCAGGAGCATTGCGGCGAGGATGCCGATGATTGCCACCACGATCAGAAGTTCGATCAGGGTGAACTCATGTCTGGTGCGTGCTGAGGTGAAGCGGGATGTCGTCTCGTGTTTCATGGCGCGGCTCCTGGTTGGAAAGGAAGACAGATGAATGAATTATATTCGGCTCGTCGTGCAACGGACCGGCTTTTTCCGCCAATCCGTTAGTATATAATACACCTTTCTAAAAAAAAATCAAGCGGGGTAAAAGAAAAAAAACGACAATCGTTTCGTAAAACTGAATAAACGAAAGAAACTAAAGGAATTACCTAAAGAAAACTCTGCGTCCGACTGCCCGTTCCGGAGCCTGTTCCGAATCGTTTTCCGCACATATCCCCGCCTCAAATCCCGTTATTCCCCGCCTCAAAGCCCTTTGCTCCTCCGCCTCGATTCCCCCTCATCCGTTCCCGGAATCTCAAAAATGCAAAACAAAACACCTCAAAAATGCAAAATGAAATGGCTCAAAAATACAAAACGGAGCTCAAATAATGAAAGTTACAAAAGCGGAGGGACATGGCGAAAAAAAAGAACCCCGGCGGCCTTGTGACGGGCTGCCGGGGCAAGAGACAAAACAGATAGCTTTGTTCAGCCCGCTTCGAGGCGGGCGAACTTGTGCCGGACTCAGGCGTTCAGGGCGTTCTGGATGAGTGCGGTGAAGGAGTCGGCCTTGAGGGCCGCGCCGCCGATGAGGCCGCCGTCGATGTCCTGCTTGGAGACGAGAGCGCCGGAGTTTTCGGGCTTCATGCTGCCGCCGTACTGGACGACGATGTCCTGCGCCTTGTCGCCGTAGAGGGCGGTCAGGACGGAGCGGATGAAGGCGTGGGTTTCCTGCGCGACGTCGGGCGTGGCGGTCTTGCCGGTGCCGATGGCCCAGACGGGCTCGTAGGCGACGGTGATCGCATCCATGTCGGCCGCGGAGATGTCGGCGAAGGCGCCGCGGATCTGCTTTTCGAGGACGGTGTTGGTGACGCCGCCTTCACGTTCGGCGAGAGTTTCGCCGATGCAGACGATGGGCTTCAGGCCGTACTTGAGGGCGGCCTTGATCCGCTGGTTGACGGTCTCGTCGGTCTCGCCGAAATACTGGCGGCGTTCGCTGTGGCCGATGATGACGTATTCGACGCCGATCTCCTTCAGCATCGCGCCGGAGATCTCTCCGGTGTACGCGCCGTTGTCGGCCCAGTGGATATTCTGGGCGCCGACCTTGACGTTGGACCCCTTGAGGATCTCGACGGCGGTGGCGAGGCTGGTGAAGGTGGGGCAGACGGCGATTTCGCACTTGCCGGCGAACTGGGCAAGGGAGGCTTTCAGGGCGGAAGCAAGCTCGGCGGTCTCGGCCGCGGTCTTGTTCATCTTCCAGTTGCCCGCGATAAAGATTTTGCGTGCCATGGTAAATGGATTCCTGTGGTGGTGCGGGCGTCCGGCGAAATTGAGGGGAACCGCCGGACGCGTCCGCTGTTTTGACGGGAAAAGCTGTTGCGCTTGAACCCGGATTATTTGTCGGAGAGGGCGACCACGCCGGGGAGGTCCTTGCCTTCGAGGAACTCGAGGGAAGCGCCGCCGCCGGTGGAGATGTGGGTCATTTTGGAGGCGAGGCCGCTCTTGTTGACAGCCGCGACGGAGTCGCCGCCGCCGATGATGGTGGTGGCGCCGGAGTCGGCGACGGCCTGGCAGACGCCCATGGTGCCGTTGGCGAAGTTGGACATTTCAAAGCAGCCCATCGGGCCGTTCCAGACGACGGTCTTCGCGCCCTTGATGGCGTTGGCGTAGAGCTCGATCGTCTTGGGACCGATATCGAGGGCCATCCAGCCTTCCGGGATGTCGTCGGAGACGGTCTGGATGTTGGCGTCATTGGAGAAGGCGTCGGCTGCGAGGTTGTCGACGGGGAGGAGGAACTGGACGTTGAGCTCTTTCGCCTTGGCGATCATGTCGCGGGCGTACTGGAGCTGGTCGTCCTCGCAGAGGGACTTGCCGATGTTGTGGCCCTGGGCCTTCAGGAACGTGTAGGCCATGCCGCCGCCGATGATGAGCGTGTTGACCTTCGTGAGGAGGTTGTTCACGACCGCGAGCTTGTCGGAGACCTTCGCGCCGCCGAGGATGGCGACGAACGGACGGACCGGGTTGTTCACGGCGTTGCCGAGGAACGCGATTTCCTTTTCCATGAGGAAACCAGCGACGGAGGTGCCGATGTACTTGGTGATGACGGCGGTGGAGGCGTGGGCGCGGTGGG
>JAFSZN010000116.1 GCA_017455665.1 Lentisphaeria bacterium | reverse complement strand
GCCTACGGACCGGTCCCGCCGGGCGTCCCGGGCGCGGTCACGGAGCCGAATCCCGAGCTCGGACACCGCGACGTCGAGGCCGCGAAACGCGAGCTCGAACTGGCAGGCTACAAGGACGGCATCGACCCGAAGACCGGGCGCGCGCTCGTGATCACGTTCGACCAGACCGGCAGCGACACGTTCTACCGGCAGACCGCCGAGCTGATGGCGAACGACATGGCGGAGATCGGGATCGAGATCCAGCCGGAATTCAACACCTGGCCGCGCTTCGTGCAGAAACTCCGCGCCGGCAGCATCCAGCTCTTCCGCTACTCCTGGACCGCCGACTACCCCGACGCCGAAAACTTCCTCCAGCTCTTCTACGGCGAGAACGCCGGCGGCTGCAACCGCGTGAACTACCGTTCGGCGGAGTACGACGCCATGTACCGCGAATTCCTCGCGGTCTCCGATCCCGCCGAGTACGCCGCGCGCTCGCAGAAGATGATCCGCTTCCTGCAGGGCGAATGCCCCTGGATCTTCGAGACGCACACCATGTGCTTCGTGATGGCGCACGAATGGCTCTCCGGCTACATGCCGCACGATTTCGCGTTCAACCGCTGGAAATACCTTTCCGTCGATCCCGCCGCGCGCGAACGGAAGATCAAGTCGTTCAAGCCGTTTTCCATGAACGAGCTGACGTACTGATCTCCCGTATTCCCCTGAAAAAAAACACGTTTCGCTTGCATTCTTTTCTTTTGCATGGTATAGTTATGACAAAACGTCGCGCCGCCCGGTTTGTTCCGCCTCAATCACGCACAGAATCACCCGCCGCAAGAAAAGCCTCCGTCCATGAAGAAACACCTTAAAATCCTGCTGGTCGTCCTGGCGCTTCCCGTGGTCCTGGTCCTGCTCGTCGCCACCGGCATCCTGATCGAACTGGAGATCGAGGCCCTTCCCCAACCCTTTGACTATGACGACCCGGAAAGTCTTGTCTCCCTCGCGGAGAGGACGGAGCGTTACATCATCCGGGCAAATCCGGACAAAGATTCGCCCGAACGGATCGCGGCCATCACGGTACTGGAGGACATCGCGCTGCTCGACGTCTCCGACGACGAAAAGGGCAGGCTCATCCATGAGCGTTTCCCGGAGGAATCCTTCTGGACCGACGACATGAAATATCTTCTGAAAACCGCCGAATCGGGCGACGCCGAGGCGCAGTTTCAGCTCGGATGCTATTATCTGAAGGAAACGCGGTTCTGGGACGACGGCATCGACTACGAACACGGCAAATGCATCATAAGATCCGGGGCCCTGGCCGGCAAATGGTTCCGCCGCGCGGCTCTGCAGGGACACAAAAAAGCACAGAACAGGCTCTTTTTCTGTTACAGCATCGGCTATCATCCCTCAAGCAAAAACCTTGTTATGGCAAACAAAAAAACACGGGAACAGAAACTGCGTGAAACGGATGAATGGCACCTGAAGGCGATCGCGAACAAAGATCCGTCTGCGCTGCTTGAAAGCAGAAGCGTCCCTATCCGCGAAGCACGCGAGAAAGAAAAAGAGCTGGAGGAGGAACGCTGGCGGAACATGGAAGAGGGGCTTGCCCTCGCTCGCAAAGCCGCGTCGCAGGGGCATGTTCAGGCGATGCTTCTTCTGGGGCGTTACGATTACTATGGGAGTGACGAATGGTTCCGCCAGGCCGCCGAGTTCGGTTCCGTGGTGGCGATGCTGCGATACGCCGACACCTGCGAATGGGAGGCAAAGAAAAACGAGGAAACCGAAAACGAAGATGACGGGGATGTCGGCGAGGCTGCACCGGACAGCGCCGGAAACATATCGGCGGCGAAAGCGGACCAGTGGCGGCGGAAGGCGTTCGACACCGCCGTGAAGCACCTGGACGAGGGCGATGCGGACGACCTTTGTACGTTCCTAATGAATGATTCCTGCCGGGAGCACCTGGACGATTATCTCGACGGGGAGGACAAGGCGGCGTTCGCTGCCCGGATCCGGGAACCGCTTCGGGAAGCGTTCGTACAGACCACCGGAGACCGCGAGCAGATCGGCAATATTTACACATGGGCGGCGAAAGTCGCGGGAGAGGACGATGAAACGATCTGCCGTCATTGTCTGGAGGCGGGATATCTTTCCGAATTGTACACTATTGCCATGGTAATGCTGGAAAACGACAATGCCGATCCGCAGGACAGGGACGAGGCGCTCCGCCTGTTCCGCGTGGCGGCGGGATTCGGTCCCTTCGATGTCCGGTATATGCTCGGGGTGCGCTATCTGGACGGGAAAGGCGTGCCGCAGGACAGGGAGAAGGGCATCAGATTGCTGAGGCAGGCAGCCGGACAGCGGGAAAGCGGAGCGATGATGGAACTGAGCGGCCGTCTCTGGCACGGCGGGCCGTGGAAACGGATCGAATCGCTGAAATGGTACCTGAAATACCGGCTGATGTGGGAAGACGATTCGCCCACCGGATACTGCACCGACTGGCTGAACGGGCTGTGGACCAGCATCCGCGGCAAGCTGGGAATCGGGCCGGAGTAAGTCGGGAGGAGGACGAATCCTTCACAGAATATCGCTTGACTCCGTTCGGGCACGAAACGCGTGCCGCGTTTTTCCGGGATTCGCGGTGCGGCGCATTGAAAAACGCGGCGGAAGATGCTATAGTATTTCTCCTGTTCCGCTTCAAAATGCCATTTCCCGCCATACCGTGCCATCCATGAGCTCCGAGAATCAAAAAAATAGTCATGAAAACCCGCCGCGATCCGCGGACCTGAACGGCAAGACGGTCGTCGTCATCGGCGCCGGGCCCGCCGGGCTGACCGCCGGTTACAAGCTCCTGCAGGCGAACCGGAACATCCGCCTCGTCGTGCTGGAGGAAT
Source organism: Lentisphaeria bacterium (assembly GCA_017455665.1). Taxonomy (GTDB): domain Bacteria; phylum Verrucomicrobiota; class Lentisphaeria; order Victivallales; family UBA1829; genus UBA1732. The sequence continues at coordinate 31,609 of JAFSZN010000116.1, read as the reverse complement.
CCGGGTGCGTCGGCGGGATTTCGCGCACGGTCGAGCACAACGGCAACCGGATGGACATCGGCGGGCACCGTTTCTTTTCGAAGGACCCCGAGGTCAACGCCATGTGGCAGGAGCTCATGCCGCTTCAGGGAAAGCCGTCGTTCGACGACATCATCCTCCACCGAAGCACATCCCTCGCGCCGGGCGGCCCCGATCCCGAGCGGACCGACCGCGTGATGCTCGCCAGGCCGCGCGTTTCCCGGATCTACTACAAGCATCTTTTCTTCGACTACCCGGCGAAAATGAACTGGAGCACGTTCCGCAACATCGGGTTCCTGACCTCGTTCCGGGCGGGCATGAGCTATCTGCGCGCCATCCTGCGGCCGCTCCCGGAAACCTCGCTCGAAAACTTCTACGTCAACCGGTTCGGGCACAGGCTCTACGCCATGTTCTTCGAGGGGTACACGGAAAAGGTCTGGGGACGCCATCCGCGCGAGATCTCGGCGTCCTGGGGCGCGCAGCGCGTGAAGGGGCTTTCCATCACCGCCGTGCTCAAAAACGTCTTTTCCAAATGCGTCCCGCGCGGCCGCCGGAAGGTCGAGACGTCGCTGATCGGCGAGTTCCTCTACCCGAAATACGGCCCCGGCCAGCTGTGGGAAGCGGCGGCGTCCGAAATCGAGCGCATGGGCGGCGAGATCCGCCTGAACCACCGGGTCGCGCAGGTCAGGACGCAGGACGGCATGGTGAAGGAGGTCGTCTGCGAGACGCCCGCCGGAAACGCGTCGTTCGAGGCGGACTATGTGATCTCCTCCATGCCGGTGAAGGACCTCGTCGGCGGCATGAACGGCGTTCCGCCTGAACTCGCGGAGATCGCCGCCGGGCTGCCCTACCGCGACTTCGTGACGATCGGCATCCTGGTCGACAAGCTCAATTTGCGCAACGAAACGAAGCTGAAGACCCTGAACGACATCATCCCGGACTGCTGGATCTACGTGCAGGACACCGGCGTCAGGCTCGGCCGCATCCAGATCTTCAACAACTGGTCGCCGTACATGCTCCGGGACCCGGAACACTCCCTCTGGATCGGGCTGGAGTATTTCTGCCGCGAGGGCGACGAATCCTGGTCCATGACCGGGGAGGAATGGAAGACGTTTGCCGTCGCCGAGCTGGTGAAAATGGGCATCCTGAGCCCGGATGAAGCCGTCCGCGACTACCATGTCGAGAAGGTCAGAAAAGCGTATCCGGCGTATTTCGACACCTACGACCGGATGGACAAGCTCACTGCATATCTCGATTCGTTCCGCAACCTGTACTGCATCGGCCGCAACGGCCAGCACAGGTACAACAACATGGACCACAGCATGGTGACGGCGTTCGAGGCGGTGAAGCATCTGCTTTCCGGGCAGGCGGGCGACAGAAAAGCCATCTGGAACGTCAATACGGAAAAAGAGTACCACGAGGAGGCATAAGGCGCGGCGCGCCTCTATCCTCATTCGGAACAGGCTTGCGGACTGTTCCGGGATGTTTGTTTTTACGCGGCGTGGATGCCGTCAACTGTTTTCCTTCTGCTCCATGAGAAGCGGCTCGTCCATGCTGCCGGACCGGAATCCCTCCAGGTCGAGCGTGACATACGGGAATCCTTCCTTGCGGAGCGCGAACGCGATCTCGAAGCGTCTGGCGGAGGCAAGTTCGAATCCGTCGGGATCGGTCTCGATGCGCGCGACGTCGCCGTGGACGCGCAGACGCACCACCTTCAGTCCGAATTCGCGCAGCACCGCCTCGCCGCGTTCCACCCGGCGCAATGCCTCGTCCGTCATGGCCGTGCCGTAGGGGAACCGCGTCGCGAGGCACGGCGTGGAGGGTTTGTCCGCGACGGGGATCAGGAGCCCGCGGGCGGCGGCGCGGATCTCGTCTTTCGTGAAGCCGCAGACCGCGAGCGGACTCAGCACGCCGAGCTCCTCCAGCGCCTTGCGTCCGGGACGGTACACCTTCGTGTCGTCGGCGTTGGTGCCGTCCACGAGGTTCCTGATGCCGTGCGCTTCGGCGATGCGTTTCATCTCGGAGAAAAGCGCGCGCTTGCAGTGATAGCAGCGGTCCTTCGGGTTCCCGCGCAATACCGGATCGGACAGCACGTCGCGTTCGACGCGTTCCGCGGGCACGCCCAGTTCCTCCGCCTGTTTCATCGCGGACGCGGTCTCCTCGGCGGTGTGAAACGCCGTGGCGAACACGACGGCGAGCAGGGGAAACGGCTTCCGCGCGTAGATTTCGGACAGGACGGTCAGGAGCAGGGTGCTGTCGACGCCCCCGGAAAACGCCGCGCAGACGCCGTCCGCGCTCAGATCCTCCAGCATCCGCCGGAGTCCGTTCAGCTTATCTTTCATCATTTGCCCTCGCAGTCTCCGCGGCGTCGCGGAAGAGATCGGCGAACGGCACGCCGGAAGCGGCCGCCAGCGCCTTAATGCTTTCGTATTCGGGGTAGTAGAACGTCTGCCCGTCGAAGGTGCATTTCTTGACCTTCGCGGACCCGGCGGCGAGCGTCACATCCACGACCGTGCGCGCGAGGCAGGTGCGCCCGGCAGGGAGCTTGCGCAGCCCGATGGAGCTGGTCTCCGTGAAGATGACGCGTTCCATCGCCGGCACGTCGGCCTCGCGGCAGATCACGCGCAGGAGCCACGCCGGACGGTTTTTCTTCATGAAGACGGGGACATAATGCACGTCCAGCGCTCCGGCGGCGAGCAGGGAATCCATCGCCAGGCCGAGCGTTTCGCCCGTGGAATCGTCGATGTTGGTCTCCAGGATCATGATTTCGGCGGGCGGCGCGTCCGCGGCGGCGGTCTCCTCGATCAGCATCGCGCGGAGCACGTTCGGCATCCCGAACTCGCGTTTGCCCGCGCCGAGGCCGATCTTCTTGATCGTGAAGGATTCGGGCAGGGCGGAACGCGTCCGGACGGCGGCAGCGATGGCGGCTCCGGTCGGGGTGACCATCTCGCCCTGCACGGGGAGGATGCGGAGCGGAAGCCCGCTTGCGGCGGCGATGTTCGCCACGGCGGGAACGGGGACCGGGAGCAGTCCGTGCTGGCACTCGACGAATCCGGTCCCCTCGCTCAGGCCCGTCACGACGACGTCGTCGATCCCGAGGTCGTCGAGGCAGACCGCGGCGGCGGCGATGTCCACGATGGAGTCGATCGCGCCGACCTCATGGAAATGCACCTCCTCGACCGGCTTGCCGTGCGCTTTGGATTCCGCCTCGGCCACGATGCCGAAGATCTTCAGCGCGAGCTCGCGGGCGTGCGGCGTCAGGTCGCCGCTGTTCAGGATGGCGGTCACGTCCGCGAGATTCCGGTGCACATGCGGATGATGGTGTCCGTGTTCGTGCTCGTGGTGATGTTCATGCCCGTGCTCATGGGCTTCGTGCGCATGCTCGTGTTCGAGCGCCGCGTGGTCGTGCCCGTGATGATGGCCGTGCTCATGTTCGTGATGCCCGAGTTCATGTTCATGCTCATGTTCATGCTCCAGCTCGACGTCGAACGAACAGGCGTCCACGCCGTGCGAGTTTGCGCGCCTGACCGTGACGGAATATCCCTCCACGTTCAGGCTGTCGAGGGCGGCGAGCAGTTTGATTTTGGAAGCGCCGAGGTCGAGCAGCGCGGCGACGGTCATGTCGCCGCTGATCCCGGTGGCGCATTCGAGGTAGAGGATGGTTTTGCTCATGGCTGGTTCCCCTGTGTGACGAGCGAGTTGATGCGTGCGGCGAGGTAGCCCGCACCGAATCCGTTGTCGATGTTCACGACGGACATGCCTTCGGCGCAGGAATTGAGCATGGTCAGGAGCGGGGCGATCCCGGCGAAGGACGCGCCGTACCCCACGGACGTCGGCACGGCGACGACCGGCACGGAGACAAGCCCGGCGATCACGCCGCCGAGCGCGCCCTCCATCCCGGCGACTGCCACCACGGCGTTCGCGGTGCGGATCTCGTCCAGGCAGGCGAACAGGCGATGGATGCCGGCGACGCCGACGTCGTAGAACCGTTTCACCTCAGCGCCGAAGAACTCGGCGGTTTTCGCGGCTTCCTCGGCGACCGGCTGGTCGGACGTGCCGCCCGTGCAGACCGCCACGCACCCGGTCCGCGGCTTCGGATTGCCCATGATGTACAGCAGGCGCGACACGGGGTCGTACTGAACAGCGGGCAGGGCGGCGCGGACGTATTCCGCCTGTTCGGCGGTGGCGCGCGTCCCGATGGCGTTTCCGCCCGCGGCGATGAAGCGTTCGAAGATGGCGCGGACCTGTTCCGCCGTCTTGCCCGCGCAGAACACGGTCTCGATGCCGCCGCGCCGGATCTGCCTGTGGTGGTCGAGCTTGGCGAAGCCGATGTCCTCGTAGGGAAGCTTGTTCAGGAGCGCGAGCGCCTGTTCGCGGGTGATCGCCCCGCTGCGGAAATCGTCGAGTATTCTGCCTGCATCCATGGTAAAGGGTTCCTTGCTATGGCGGGTGGCCTTTGTCCGGGCGGGAATCGGACCGGACAGGATCCCGCCTTGGTCTCAGTCTCGTTTTCGTGCCCGGGCGCAGCCAGACACTGTTTCAGTGGAGGCTCAGCCTCCTTGCGGGACAAATCGGGCGGAGCGTATGCCGTCTTTTCTGCGGCGCGCTCCGCCCCGGAATCAGTCCGGACGGGATCAGATCCCGTTCGATTCGACCGCTTTGTAGCGGGTGTTGTAGCGGCGGAAAAGCGCCTGCAGTTCGCCGTTGGCGCGTTTTTCGTCGATGACCTTGTCCGCGGCGGCTTTCGCCTCGGCATTGCCGCTCTGGAACACGAATCCGTACTGTTCGGCGGGGATGGCGATGTTCAGCATTTTGACTCTGCCGATGTACTTGCCGGCGGCAAGGTCGGCTTCGCCCTCGTCGTCGACATAGGCGTCGATCTCGTGGTTGAGAAGCCCCAGGATGCCCAGCGTGGCGGTATCGTAGTGGTATGTTTCCCGCGCATGAAGCTGGTTCACGGCGAAGTCCTCGTTTGTGGTGCCTTTTTGGGCGCCGATGACTTTGCCGAGCAGGTCTTCGAGCTTTTCGAATGTCGCGTCGTCGTTCACCAGGATTCTGCGTACGCCGTCTTCGTAGGACTTGGAGAAGAGCACCATGGCGGAACGTTCCGGCGTGATGGAGATCCCGGACGCGCCCATGTCGGCTGCGCCGGTCATGACGAGCGGGATCACCTCGGTGAACGGCACGACCCTGATCTCAAGCGGGCGTTTGAGTTCGGCGGCGATCGCCTCGGCGAGTTCGATGTCCACGCCCACGATGCGGTTGTTGTCCACGAAGACGAACGGAGCGAACGAGGTTTCGACGCAGACGATGAACGGCTTGATTTCTTCTTTCGTTTGTGCGCCGGTGGGGAGCCCGCTGAGCGCATTGAGGTGCTTGGTCTTGCTTTTCTGAAGTGTGCCCGCCACCTTGAATTTTTCAATGACGGTGTTTGCGGCTTCCGCAAGCTCGGTGTCCTTTTTGTTGAAGAGGAGCCCGTACTGGTCTTTGGTCAGCGGCTTTTCGAGGATCTTGAACACGTCTCCGGTCGCCCGGACCAGAAGTTCCGCCTGCATGCGGTCCATCACGGCGGCGTCCGCGCGACGGTCGATGAGGGCGGCGTTCACTTCCTCCTGCGTGAGGAACGGCAGGACGATTCTCGGCTTGATGCGTTCGCGAAGGAGCGTGAGGTCGCTGGTGCCTTCCTGGGCGGCCACGCGGGCGGTCTTCAGGGAGGTTTCATCCGTGAGAGAGGAGCCTTTCGGCACGACGATCACCTGCGAGGAGACGTCATAGACGGAGGAGAAGAGGACGCGTTCGGCACGCTGCGGAGTAATGGTTATGCCGGCCATGCCGATGTCGGCCTTGCCCATGGACACGAGCGAGAAGATCTGCTGGAACGGCACGATCTTGTATTGGACCGGACGTCCGAGTTCCTTTCCGATCAATTCCATGAGGTCCACGTCGATGCCCGCGACCGGACTTGCCTCCCGTCCTGTGTAGTAGCAGTAGGGCGAGGTGGATGCTTCACAGGCGACGATCAGCGGTTTCCCCTTGTTTCCGGACTTGGAGCATGCCGGCAGGAGGGCGACGCCGAGAAGCAGGACGGCGAAGAGACGGAAGATTTTATTCATGACAAACCTTTCTCCATTGCGGATGAAGATATTATAGTTCAAAAACAGCTGAAAAGGATATTTTTCCCATAAAGTATCACGTTTTTCCGTGATTTCAAGCGATATTTAACGTTTTAAAGGCTTTTATTCTGTTTTTTTCACACGCGCGCATCCAAAATGCCCCGCAAAGTCCCTGAAAACTCACACGAACAGGCGGTGTTTTTTCCCGGCGTCATAGTCCGGGACCGTATACGACGCCGTCCAGACACCCTTCCGGTCCCGTGTCAGCAGGACCCCGTGCAGATATCCGCACCAGTCTTCGACCAAAAACGTGCGGACGCCCAACGCGCTCAGGATCGTCATCGCCAGCACATCGTGGGACACGATGACCGTGCGGGATGCCGGGAACGGCGTTTCCGTGAGGTATGCCAGCAGCTCTTCGGCGAAGGGCCGCATGTCCTTCAATCCTTCGGCATGGCCCGTGGAAAAATACTCGCGCATCACGTTTTCCGTGTTGCGTGTGCGGAGCATTGCCTCGAAGTCCACCGGACGCGAGAATATGGTCAGGTCGCCGAGCTCGGGGCAGTCGCGGACCTCCTGCCGCCGGAATCCGCCTCCCTCCATCAGGCACTCCGCTGTCCGGCGTGTCCGTGTTCGGGGAGACGCGGCGAAGAGGACGTCATCCCCCAGCCCGGAAAGCAGATGTCCGCACTGCTGTGCCAGTTCTATCCCTTCCGGGGTCAGGTCGGGATCGACCGAGCCTGCCCGAAGCGATTCGCGGATGGAATGCCGCACCACCAGGACGGTCCGGTCCGATTCATCCGCGATGGCGGGGATGTCTCCGAGGAGAACAGGTTCGCGGTTGACGGCGATGGAGTTCAGCATCGGGGGGCGGATCTCAGGAGCCGGTTCAGTCCGAAGTTCGATGGACGCCGGATTCGCCCATTCCGATGCTTCCGCCGATCTTGAATCCGCCTTTTTTCTCCTTTTGCTCGTGCTGCGGCACGATCTTGTCCGCCTTTTCCACGAACGTCGTGATCGAATTGGAATTGCTGTCGAGGCGGCCGATCTCACTGCCGGAGGAGTTCAGGATGATGACCGTGGGATAGTTCGACACATGGAACTTTTCCGCGATCCTGGTATTGTGGTCCGCCTGCTCGCGGTAACGCTTGTCCTTGCTGGTGCCGGCATTGTCCGGGTAGTCCATGTAGAGGACGAGCAGACGGTCGTGCATTTTGTTCTTGAACTTGTTGTTCTCCATGCGCTCGGTCTTGAACTTGCGCGAATTGTCGTTGTCCGAGTTGTGGAAGAACACGGCGACCGCCTTTCCGGTCTGCTGCGCCTTCTCCATCACGTCGTCGTAGTCGCAGAACCAGCCGTTCGGCGCACGCGTCCAGCGGTTCGGCGTCTCGGGAGCCTCCAGCGTTGCGCTGCGGGCGGAATTGTGGATCAGTTCGTCCGCTTTCGGGTCGACCATCACTTTCGACACGCCTTCGCCCAATATTTCCTTGATCTTCCTGCGCGTTTCCTCATATTCCGGACGGGTCCCGTTCGGCTGGTAGTTCGTGTCCTTGTACTTGTAGTTGTTCTTGAACGGATTGAAATCCGAATCGAATGTATCCCGGTCGAAACCGGATTCCGATTTTTCCTTCTGCTCTTCCGGATACCGTTCCGAATACGGGATGTATGTCCCGTCGGCTGTGAAGCTTTTCGATCTCGTCGAGGTCGTGGACGACGAGGACGACGAAGACGATGATGCGCTGCCGGATCTCGTTGAAGTCGTGGACGATGCGGAAGAGGACGAACCGGAGGAGGAAGACGGCTTTTTCCCGGAAGAGGAAGAGTCGTCGCGCATGCCCCAGGAGTCGGTCGTGCTGTCGTCGACGAGCTGGGCGGAACGCGACACGGAGGGTTTGCGGGTGCTTTCGCCCGGCAGCTCGATGGCTGTGTCGTCGTAAGGTTTGATAAGGTCGTCCATCATGCCGCCGCCGAACGGGCTGCCGGAGCCGGCAAACAGGACCGGCGCAGCGCAGACGGACGCCGCGAAAGTGAGTGTAAACAGGGCGTATTTCATGGTAAATGCTCCATTTTGATCCCCTCGACCTGCTCAACACCGATGGGGGGGATTCGTTTTTTTCATCTCAAAAAAGTCGCCGGGATTGCTATACTATAAACCGAAAGGCGGGAAAATTCAAATCAATTATACGACTTTTCCTGATTAATTTGGAAAAAGGAAACCTTTAGAGCAATGAAAGAGCGTCGACGTCCACGTACAGGTCCACGTCTTTCACCGTCCGCCGCCAGTTCATGACCTCCGCGCGCAGAAACGCGCGGAACGCGGCGTTCGGCGGCGTCCGGACCGTGGCAAGATACCGGTAGCGCCCCTTGATGCGCTCGATCGGCGCCGGCGTCGCGTCGCTGATCTCCAGCGGTTCCGGGAAACGATCCGCAATGCGTTTTACGAGCTCGGCGGATTTCGCCTCGATGATGACCGGGTCCTCGCCGTCGAAATGCAGGACCGTGAGGTGCGAGAACGGCGGAAACAGGAGTTCCCTGCGGACCGGGAGCTCCTCCTCGAAAAATGCCTTGCAGGAGTGCTCCGCCGCGCACAGGATCGCGGGATTCTCCGGCGAAAACGTCTGGATGATCACCTGCCCGTGGACTTCGCCGCGTCCTGCCCGTCCGGCGACCTGCGCCAGCAGCTGGAACGTGCGTTCCAGCGCGCGGAAATCCGGCAGGTACAGTCCCATGTCGGCGTTCAGCACGCCCACGAGCGTGACGTTCGGGAAGTCCAGCCCCTTGGCGATCATCTGCGTGCCGATCAGGATGTCAATGCCGCCGCGGCGAAAACTCGACAGGACCTCCTCGTATTTCTGCGGATTCGTCATGGTGTCCGAGTCCATGCGCGCAATGCGCGCGCCCTGAAACAACGCCCCGGCGAGACTTTCGATCCGCTCTGTGCCGGTGCCGACATAATGGAACTCGGACTGGCCGCAGACCGGGCACGCCGTGAGCGCGGGGACGATCCTGCCGCAGAAATGGCAGATCAGCGAGGCGTTTTTCTTGTGGTAGGTGTAGGCGACGGAGCAGTCCGGGCATGCAGGAACGTATCCGCAGGCGCATTGGAGCTGGCGCGAGTAGCCGCGTTTGTTCAGGAAGAGGATGCTTTGTTCTCCCGCCTGGATCCGGCTGCGCACGGCGTCGATCAGGCGCTTCGAGAACATCGGCACGCGGTCCTCGTCGTCTTTTTCGAGGCGCATGTCGACGATCTCGACCGCCGGCAGCACGATCGACGGGTCCCAGCGGTTCGGCATGGATGCCAGCGCGTATTTTCCCGTGGCGGCGTTCTGCCAGGACTCCAGCGATGGCGTGGCGGATCCGAGGATCACGAGTGCGCCCTCCATGCGTCCGCGGACCACCGCCACGTCGCGGGCGTTGTAGCGCGGCGCTTCGGATTGCTTATAAGAGGAATCATGTTCCTCGTCGACGATGATGAGCTTGAGGTTGCGGAACGGCGCGAAAAGGGCGGACCGTGCGCCGACCGCGATGTCGACCTCGCCGCGGTATACCTTCATCCATTCGTCGTAGCGTTCGCCCTGCGTGAGGCCGCTGTGGAGCACGCTGACGCGTTCGCCGAACCGCGCGCGGAACCGTGTTACGGTTTGCGGCGTGAGGGAGATTTCCGGCACCAGCACGATCGCGTTGCCGCCCTGCTCCAGCACGCGCGCGATCGCCTGAAGATACACTTCCGTCTTGCCGCTGCAGGTCACGCCGTGCAGCAGGAGCACATGCGGCGAGGCGGGCGGACGGTCCGGCGCGAGCATGGAGAATATCTTGTCCAGCGCCGCACCCTGTTCGCCCGTGAGCTTGAGCGGAGATGTCGGGACGATTTTGAGATTGCGGAACGGGTCGCGGTCGAGCCGGACTTCCTCAATGTTCAGGATGCCGTCCTTCGCGAGAGCCCGGAGCTGGGGCATTTTCGCCCCGGTCATCGCCTGGACCGTGTCCGGCGGTGCGCCGGGATGGAGCGTGATGAACTGGATGGCCTCCGCACGGACTTTGGCGCGCGCACCGTTTTTTTCAAGGTAGGCGGCGGCCTTCTCGGGAGACGCCAGATAGCACCGGCGTATCTTTTTGGGCTTGACTTTGCCGCTGCGGACCGCCGACGGCAGCAGCGCGCGCAACGCCTGCTCGCGAGTGCAGCAGTAATACTCGGCGATCCATGCGCCGAGTTTTGCGAGGGAATCCGGGATCCGCGGAACGTCTCCGCAGATGTCGATGATCTCCTTCAGGTCGCCGCGCTCCGGACGGGGGATCAGACGTGTCACGGTCGCCGGACGCGGCTTGCGGCCCTTGCCGAACGGCACATTGACCTTCATGCCGGGCTGGATGCGTCCGATGAGGTGCGGCGGGATCAAATAATCGAAGGTCCTGTCAAGCGATAAGTTGATAAGAACCTCCACTGCCGGAAGAGATTGTGCGTCTCCGTCTGGCATATATCCGAAAAATGGTGTTATGCCGGGGAGACGTGCTCCCCGGCATGGAATTCATCCGCCTTACGCCTTACTTGACGACGCCAGTCTGCGGATAGAAGAAATTCTGGTAGTTGTGGGCGGGCGAGATGATCCATTCCGGAGTCAGGATCGGGCCGTAGCCCCACTGGGAGCGGTTCGGATCCATCGGATCGTTCGGGCTGCTCGGGAGCGGGAAGGGGAACGTGAGGAGCTCAAGGATGCCGACGCCTTCGCGGACCAGGAAGTAGCCGACGCCGCCGATCACGCCGTAGGTGGCGCCGGCGAGGTTGCCGTCTTCAAACTGGACGTGGGACATGAAAGTCGGGATCTCCAGCACGCCGAACGCAACGTCGCAGATGCCGCGGCCGAGCTTGCGCGTGATACGGTTCCAGAGGTTCTCGTATCCGGGCGGGTTCTCGGGGGACAGGTTCAGGTTGTCGATGGCGAGAGCCTGGGTCATTCCGCCGATCATGGCGAAGAAGACGATGCTCAGGACGATTTTTTTCCACTGTTTCATTTGGTACTCCTTGAAAGGTTGTCTGAGTATGTTTTAAGAAAAAGTATCGTTTTTTTTGACGTTTTCACTGGAAAAATCGGAAAACGCGTTTAATATATTCTTGTATCCTTCATCAATCAAGTTGAAATCGCGTTTTTTTTTGATTTTTTTTCGAAAAAATCCGATTTCTTCTGTAAATAACGTCTGAAAGGCCGCTAAAAATGCCCAAAAACGAAAAAAAGTCGAAAAATAATCCGGCGGAAGCCCTTCCGCATCCGTCTCTGACCCTGCTTTCCCGCAGCCATACCGAATACCCGGATACCCCGGACAAGGCGAAACTCGAGTCCTTCGTCAACGCCTATCCCCAGCGCGACTACGAGATCCTGTTCGACTGCCCCGAGTTCACGAGCCTCTGCCCCGTGACCGGCCAGCCCGACTTCGGGCACATCCGCGTCCGGTATATCGCCGACAAGCTCTGCATCGAAAGCAAATCCCTCAAGCTCTACCTTTATTCCTTCCGCAACCACCACACCTTCCATGAAGAGGCGGTCAACCGCATCCTCACCGACCTTGTGAAGGCGTGCAAACCGCGATGGATGGAGGTCACCGGCGAATTCCGTCCGCGCGGCGGCATCGCCCTGACCATCACGGCGACCGAGGGCAAAAAGCCCTGATTCCAAATACGATCTGCATAATACCCAACTTTACTTAGGAGATACTGAATTGAACCAGAACATCCCGTCTTTTGAGGTGATCGAAGGCGGCGGCGTGACCTCCGCGTCCGGATTCGAAGCCGCCGGCGTCACCTGCGGACTCAAACGGAGCGGCAAGGCAGACCTCGCCCTCCTTTACTCCCGGACCGGTTGCAACAGCGCCGGCACCTTCACCTCCAATCTCTTCCCCGCCGCCCCGGTCGTGCTCTGCAAGGAACGCGTCGCCGGGCCCGCCGGGATCCGCGCCGTGGTCGTGAACAGCGGCGTCGCGAACGCCTGCACGGGCGAACTTGGCATGGAAAATGCGCGCGCGGTCGCGAAGCTCGCCGCCAAAGCGCTCGGCATCGACGAGAACCAGGCGCTGTCCTGCTCCACCGGCAGGATCGGCGTCCAGCTCCCGATGGACAAGCTCGCCGCCGGGATCAAGGCCGCCGCCGCCGCGAAGAAGCCGGACGGAGGCCACGAGGCCGCGCTCGCCATCATGACCACCGACACGCGCCCGAAAGAGTGCGCCGTGAGCTTTTTCCTCGACGGAAAGAAAGTCACCGTCGGCGGCATGACCAAGGGCGCCGGCATGATCGCGCCGCACATGTACCCCGCCGTGCCCCACGCCACCATGCTCTGCTTCATCACGACCGACGCCGCCGCGGACAACGTCAGCCTCACGCATTTCCTTGCCGACGCCGTAGATGTTTCCTTCAATCGCATCACGGTCGACAACGACATGAGCACGAACGACACCTGCATGCTGTTCGCGAACGGAGAATCCGGCGCGAAGATCGCCTACGACGGCTCCGAGGCCGCGCAGCTCTTCGCCGACGCGCTCCGCCACGTGGTGCAGACGCTCGCCAAGGGCATGGTCATGGACGGAGAAGGCTCCTCGAAGTTCGTCGAGGTCTTCGTGACCGGCGCGAAGGACGCCGCCCAGGCGCATATCTGCGCGAAAGCCATCGCCGACTCCATGCTCTGCAAGACCGCCTGGTTCGGCTGCGACCCGAACTGGGGACGCATCCTCGCCGCAGCCGGGTATTCCGGCGCCCAGTTCAGCCCGGAGAACGTCTCGCTCGACTACAACGACAAGCCGGTCGTGCGCGGCGGCATGGACGCCGGGACCCCGGAAGTCGAGCTGTCCGAGCTCATGAAGGCAGGCAGCTTCACCGTCCACATCGACCTCGGCGAGGGCGTCGCGTCCGACACCATGTGGACGAGCGACATCACCTACGACTACGTCAAGATCAACGCGGACTACCACACCTGATTCCGCCAGAACATACCAAGGAAACCCATCATGGATCAGAACCATAAGGAAAATCTCATCCACAAAGCGGACGTCCTCATGGAGGCGCTCCCCTACATCCAGCAGTTCCGCGACTCCATCGCCGTCATCAAGTTCGGCGGCAGCGCCATGGAGGACCCCGACCTCACCGCGCGCACCATGCGCGACATCGTCCTGCTCGAAGCCATCGGCATGAAGGTCGTCGTCGTGCACGGCGGCGGCAAGGCGATCACCGCCCGCCTCAAAGAGCTCAACATCGAGACGAAGTTCGTGAACGGCCTCCGCTTCACCGACGCCGCGACCATCGGAGTCGTCGACGACGTGCTGCACAACCAGGTCAACCGCGCCCTCGTGGACGCCATCCTGAAGACCGGCGGCATCGGCGCCCAGATCTCCGGCAAACGGATCCTCCGCTGCGAGAAGATGCTCTCCCGCGACCCGATCTCCGGCGAAGAGTCCGACGTCGGGTTCGTCGGCCACGTGATCGGCGTTGACGCGCGTCCCATCCTCGACTCCCTCAACTTCCGCATCATCCCGGTCATCACCCCGCTCGCCATGGACTTCCACGGGCAGCCGTACAACATCAACGCCGACCTCGCCGCCTGCGAGATCGCCGAGGCGCTCCACGCACGCAAGCTCGTCTTCATCAGCGACGTCCCCGGCGTGCTCCGCGACCCGAAGGACGAATCCACGCTCATCTCCGAGATCCGCACCTCCGCGGTCCCCGGCCTCATCGAGTCCGGCGTCCTCTCCGGTGGCATGCTCCCGAAGATCCGCAGCTGTGTCAACGCCATCGAAAACGGCGTCACCCAGGTCCACATGGCGGACGGCCGCCTGCCGCACTCGCTCTTGCTCGAGATCTTCACGAACACCGGCGTCGGCACCCAGATCATCAAGGGATGAACGGTTCCGGTCTGTTGACCGCAATGAACTCTGGCTCCCGCTTCCGGCGTCGGGCCGCGCACGCCCTCGCCCTGACGGCGGCGCTTCTTTGCGCGCTGTTCGCGGGCGCGTGTTCCACGCCCCGGGAATACCCCCGGACGGAAGCCGGGATCCGGCAGCTTCTTCAGGACTTCGCCGATGACTACATCCGCGACACGGACAGCGTGGGAATCGTCGCCGGCGTGATTCTGCCGGACGACACCGCGCTCACAGCGGTCTCCGGGCAGTCCGACGTGCTCGACCCGGAGAAAGAGCTCACGCCCGACACCATCTTCCCGATCGGCTCCCTCACGAAGAACATGGTCTTCGAAATGGTGACCGAACTGGAGCGCACCGGGCAGGTCGACCTCGATACGCCGCTGAAGGACTGCCCCGGACTGGACCTGCCGCCGGAATACGATCCGATCACCGTCCGCGACCTGCTCCTGCACCGGTCCGGGCTGCCGCGCGAAAGCTACACGCTCACCAACATCTGGCCGGTCATCTCCGCCGAGATCTGGGACTCGAACGTGTACGAGAACTTCTGCACGCGCGAAGGCCTGCTCGAAACGCTCTCCAACTCCGAATGCCGTTCCGCCGTCTCGAATCCGCGAAGCCGTTACAGCAACCTCGGATACGGCCTGCTCGGACTCGCGCTCGAATCCCTCACCGGCGAGACCGTCCCCGGCCTCATGGAACGCACCATCATCCGCCCGTGGGGGTTGCAGGACACCTCGTTCGGCCCGCCCGAAGGCAAGGAGGACCGCGTCTCCGGGACGCATTCCGGCGACATCCCGTTCTTCTGGTTCCGCGGACGGCATGTGCGCTCGCACTACCTCGGCGAAGGCCTCCGCACCGCCGGCGGCGTGTGGTCCAGCGCGTCCGACCAGATGCTCTGCCTCCGCAAATACCGCGAACGCTTCCTCGCCATGGACCGCGAGCATCCCTTCGACGCCCCGAGGGGGGAGGACGAGGTGCATTACAACTACTACCTCGTCGATTCGCCCGCGGGGCACCGCTGCCTCATCCGCTACGGCATGACCTTCGGCGTGGCGTCCTTCTTCGGCATCGACCTCGACACCCGCGTCGCTATCCTCATTCTCCGCAACAACTGCGACTGGCCGGACAGCGTCGGCATGGACCTGCTGGAACGCCTCGAACAGGTCATCCCCAGCGCGGATTCGTGGGGGTCGACAGAAAAAAACAACTGACAGGAGTCCTGCTTATGACCGCCGCCGCGCTTTCCGCCGCAGATTTCATACTCACAAAAGGCCAGACCATCCGCGCCGCCGCATCGAACGAAGAAGCCGAGACCGTGCGGATCGCGCTTGATCTGCTGAAACGCGACACGGCGAACGTGCTGGATGCGAAGCTCGAAGTCGTACAGGACGGCGACGCGGACATCGTGGTCGGCACCGCCGGGTCTGCCCTGCTCAAGCCGTATTTCGACAGCGGCAAGCTCAAAAAGGACGGCCGCAAAGAGGCGTTCCAGATTGCCGTCGTGAACAAGGCCGGACGCGCCCGCCTGCTCATCGCGGGTTCGGACAAACGCGGCGCGGCGTACGGGATCGTGGAGCTGGCCCGGATGCTCGGCGTCTCCCCGTACGAATGGTGGGCGGACGTGATGCCCGAGAAACGCGATTCCTTCACGCTGCCGGAGACGTTCTCCACCTCGCAGGCGCCCTCGGTCGAGTACCGCGGCATCTTCATCAACGACGAGGACTGGGGATTCACGCCGTGGGCGACGCGTACGTTCGAACCGGAGGCGGCGGACCTGGTCGATCCGGAGATCGCGAAGAAGACGCCGCAGATGCTGGCGGTCGGCCCGAAGACACACGCGAAGATATTCGAGTTGCTGCTTCGCCTGAAAGCGAACACGTTCTGGCCCGCCATGCACAGCTGCACCGTCCCGTTCTACATGGTGAAGGGCAATGCCGAGGTCGCCGACAGGTACGGCATCGTCATCGGCACGTCCCACTGCGAGCCGATGAACTGCAACGTGAACGGCGAATGGCGCGTTCGCGGACAGGGCGAATACAACTACATCTCGAACAGGGACAATGTGCTGAAATTCTTCGAGGACCGCCTGTCCGAGATCGGGCAGTTCGAGAACATCTACACCATCGGCATGCGCGGCGTGCACGACGGCCGCATGAACGGCGCGAAAACGCTCGACGAACAGCGCGAAGCCCTCGCGAGAGTCATCGCCGACCAGCGCGCGATCATTGAAAATAAATCCGGCAAAAAGGCCGACCGGGTCCCGCAGATATTTGTCCCGTACAAGGAAGTGCTGGACGTCTACCGCACCGGCCTGAAGGTCCCGGAGGACGTGACGCTGATGTGGTGCGACGACAACCGCGGCTACCTGCTGCATCTCTCCGACGAGGAGGAACTTAAACGGTCCGGCGGTGCGGGCGTGTACTACCATGTGTCCTACTGGGGCGTGCCGCAGAATTATCTGTGGCTGGCGACCAATCACCCCGGGTTGCTCTACCGCGAGATGAAACGTTCGTACGACTGCGGCGCGAAGAAGATCTGGATCCTGAACGTCGGCGACATCAAGCCGCAGGAAATGCACATGGAGCTGTTCCTGGACATGGCGTGGGATATCGGCAGGGTCGGGAAGACGGGCGTCCAGGACTACCTCGAAGCGTGGTGCGCGCGCACGTTCGGAGCGGACGCCGCGAAGGAAGCCGCGTCCATCCTGACCGAGCTTTACCGCATCTCCTGGATCCGCAAGGCGGAATTCATGTGCAGGAAGTCTGACGACCCCGGACCGGGCCGCGCGGAACCGACCGTCATGATGGAGAACCTGACGTCCGGCCCCGACTTCTCCGAACGCGAGGCGCTGGAGATGATCGCGGACTACGACGCGCTTGAAAAACGCACGGTCGAGCTCGGAAAGAAGATCCCCGCCGGCCGCAAATCCGCCTGGTTCGAGATCGTCGAGTACCAGGTGCGAGGTTCCGCCGGACTCGCCCGCAAGCACCTGTACGGCATGTTCGCGAAATCCGGCATGCGTCCCTGGGCGGACGTCCACGAACAGCACCAGCTGGTCCAGGCGCTGACCGCGCGGTTCGACGACATCGAGGACGGCAAGTGGCGGCGCATGATGTACGCCTTGCCCTGCGGACAGAAGGTCTTCGACGACATCAAGGAGCCGTGGAGCCCGTCGCCGCGTTCTCAGGTGTTCGCCGCCGACCGCATGAAGGACCTTGTCGCGTACATCGACGGCCTCGACGCCGAGAATGCCAAGCTCGCGCCCGCGTTCGGCATGGGCTACCGCAACCGCGCCGCGATCATCCCCGGCGGACAGACCGTCAACTACAAATTCACGCTCAAAGACGCCGGAAAGACCGCGTTCCGCGTGAACATGATCCCGACGCACCCCGTGACCAGCGACAAGCTCCGCTACGAGATCATCCTGGACGGGAAGGTCGTCGCCGCGCCGAACATCCACGCGAAGGACTTCAGCGGCGAATGGTCGGACAACGTGATCCGCAACCAGACCGCCGCGCTGTATACAGCCGACAGCCTCGCCGCCGGGGAGCACACACTTTCCATCAGGCCGATTGACGAGGAAGTCCTCCTCGACACCATCGAGATCACGCAGCCGTCAGGCAAGTGACGCATGAAACGATAGAACCTCCGCAAAAAACAAGGTGTTTCCATGAGATCGATCAAAAAAATCCTCCTCGCCGGCATGGCGGTCTCCGCGGCCGCCATCCTCTCCGTTTTCCCGGCTTCCTGCGCGTGCTGCGGGGCAAAGCCGGACAAGCTCCCCGAGATCACGGAAGACAACTTCGGCGGCTATTTGCTCGTCTTCTTCCGCGAGCACGATCACGACATCTTCTTCGCGCTCAGCCGCGATGGTTACAGCTTCACGGCTGTCAACGACGGCAAATGCGCCATCAGGGGCATCGACCTCGCCGAACAGAAGGGCATCCGCGATCCGCACATCTACCGCGGCCCGGACGGGTTTTACATGACGCTGACCGACCTGCACATCTATGCGAAGCAGGAAGGTCTCCGCGACACCGAATGGCAGCGCGACGGCGAGAAATACGGCTGGGGCAACAACCGGAGCATCATCCTCATGAAGTCGAAAGACCTCGTCAACTGGACCGGCTCCCGGTTCGACGTTGCCGCCGCGTTCCCTCAGCTCGGCGACATCCGCTGCGCCTGGGCGCCCCAGACGTATTTCGATCCCGAGGCGAACAGGCTGTTCGTGTACCTCACCATCGGCATCGTCGGCAAACCGAACCAGCTCTACTATTCCTACACCGACGACGATTTCACCAAACTTGAGACCGAACCGAAGCTCCTCGGATTCGATCCGCCGATGGACCACACCTATATCGACGGCGACATCACCCTCGTGAACGGGACCTACCACCTTTTTACCTCGGACAACGGCATCAAGCACGCAGAATCGAAGCGTCTTTTCGACGGCTACAAGTACGTCAGCAGCGAGAACTGCGCGAAGGTCGGCGGCGGGGTGGAAGCGCCGACCCTCTGGCGGCGGTTCGGCACGGACAAATATGTCCTGATGTACGACAACTTCTCCCAGCCGAACGAAATGGCGTTCAGCGAAACCACCGATTTCCGCACGTTCCGGAATCTTGACCGCTTCAACAAGGGCGAAATGAAGGCTCTGAACTTCAGCGGAGCCAAGCACGGCGCGGTGATCTGGCTGACCGGGGACGAGATCGAAGCCTTTGCAAAACACTGGAACCTTGAAAACTTCTGAGGAGCGACAACAATGAACCTTCCGACCTTTAAAATCCTTGCTGTTTCCGCATTCTGTCTTGCGGCATCGCTCACCGCATCGGCACAGATCGATATGCCGGGTCTGCGCCGCCTCAACTCTCCGCAAATCAACCCGGACGGGACCGTCACGTTCCGGCTGTATGCGCCTCAGGCAAAGGATGTGCAGATTCGCGGCGATTTCCAGAAGAAAGACGTGAAGCGCGGCGACCGCACGTTTCCCGAGCCGTTCAATCAGCCGATGAAGAAAAACGACGATGGCACATGGGAATTCCAGTCCGGAGCAGTCCCGCCGGAGATGTATTCATACATCTTCATCGTGGACGGCGTGAACGTGCCCGACCCGTCCAACTCGTTCTGCATCCATGAGAACAACATCGTCTCCAGCCGCTTCATCGTCTCGAAGGAAAAGGGCGACGCGGGCTGGCTTTACAGCGTCCACGACGTCCCGCACGGCAGCGTCTCCAAGGTCTGGTATCACAGCCCGGCGCAGGGCATCGACCGCCGTGCGACCGTGTACACGCCGCCGGGATACGACCCCGCCGACGCCTCGAAACGCTACCCCGTCATGTATCTCTGCCACGGCGGAGGCCAGAACGAGGAGAAATGGCAGGCCGAGGGCCGCACGTGCCAGATCCTCGACAATCTCATCGCGTCCGGCAAGGCAAAGCCCATGATCGTGGTCATGCCGAACGGCAACGCGGGCCAGTCCGCGGCGCCGAACGAAGGGCCTGTCGACGGCAAACGCCCGCAGCAGCCGCGCGTGCGCCAGACCAAAGACGCCAACCCGCTCATATTCCCCGACCTCATCGCCTACGTCGACTCCGCCTATCGCACCATCCCGGAAAAGAGCGGACGCGCCATGTGCGGACTTTCCATGGGCGGATACCAGACGTTCTATTACACAATGGAGCATCCGGAGACGTTCGGCTGGATCGGACTTTTCTCGCCCGGCGCGCTGCCGGACTGGGGCGATCCGACGCCCGCCGTGGAGCAGTACCGCAAGAATCCCGAGATCATGAACGGGCTGAAAAAGGTGTTCGACGCCAAACCGTCGCTCTACTGGGTCGGCATCGGCACATACGACGGACACCGCGAGGACATCCGCGGGCTGAAACAGCTCCTTGAAGAAGAAAAATACCCGTTCTTCTACATGGAGTCGGACGGTGCCCACGAATGGAAAGCCTGGCGCATCCACCTTGCCGACTTCGCCTCGAAGATATTCCGGTGATTGAATAACATTTCGCCGGGTGCAGCAGCTCGCATCCCGGTTGCCGGAATGGATTCGGTCCTCGTCTCCACCCCTTTTCGGAAAACGAAAAGCCGTCCGTGCCCGAGCGTAGCCGGGCACAACTCGGCACCTCTTGCGGTGTGCCCGAGCGTAGTTGGGCACTTTTACGGCACCTCTTGCGGTGTGCCCGAGCGTAGCCGGGCACTATTACAACACTGCTTGCAGTGTCGCTTGCGGTGTCAGGAGACGATCGTGCCGGCGGAGAAGTCGCCGGTCAGGACGCGTCCGAGCGCGCCGGGTTCCTCGAACTTGCAGACCACGATCGCGAGGTTGTTGTCCGCGCAGAGCGAGAACGCGGCGGCGTCCATGATCTTGTAGTGTCCCTCAATCGCCTGCTTGAAGGTGAGTTCGTCGAACTTCTTCGCGGACGGGTCCTTCATCGGATCGGCGGTGTAGATGCCGTTGACCTTGGTCGCCTTCACGAGCGCCTGGCAGTTCGATTCCAGCGCGCGGAGCGCCGCCGTGGTGTCGGTGGTGAAGAACGGGCAGCCGGTGCCGCCCGCGTAGATCACGATCTCGCCGCGGGAGAGCTGGTCCAGCGCGGCGTCGCGGTCGAACCTCGGCGCGAAGGGGCGCAGGTCGGCGGATGCGTGGATGTTGACCGGGATGTTTGCCTTCTGGAACGCGTCTTTCAGGCGCAGGGCGTTCATGACGGTGCCGAGCATGCCCATGTGGTCGGCGGTCACGCGGTCCATGCCCACGGCGGATCCGCCGCGCCAAATGTTTCCGGCGCCGACGACGAGCGCGATCTGCACGCCGAGCTCGCGGGCTTCGGCGATGCGTGCGACGGTTGCTTCCACGGCTGCCGGATCGTAGCCGAATTCACGGTCGCCCTTGAGGGCTTCGCCGCTGATTTTGAGGAGGACGCGCTGATAACGAAGTTGAGTGGACATGACTGCTCCCGGTTGGTCGTGGTAAAAAACTGGTCAATTTATTATACCACGGATTCGCTTGTTCGTCAAGTGAAGACACGGTTTTTCTTTCGTCTCTTTTCCGTGCAATTTCTCCCTTTTTGCGCTTTAAATCCGCCGGTTTCGTTGTATATTATGATATTATGCGCGCTCTCCGGCACGGGGCACGGAGCGGTTTTTGATTCGGGAAGAACCATCGAAGGACGGATTTGCATGAAGACGGGAAAGTTTTTCTTTGCGGTCGGGCTGATGACGGCCCTGGGGGTCCTTCATGCCGCGGACCCGGACCTGGAGAAAGAATGCAAACGCGAGATCGCGTTGTACCGCATCCGCCCGGACCAGTTGCGTTCGCTCAAGCGCGATCCCGACGGCACGCCCGTTTCCGAACCGCAGCTGAAGGATGCCGTCCGGAACTTTTACGGCTGGCTTTATCCGCTGGATCCCGCGTTCCTGAAACGTTTCCAGGTCAAGGAGGTCGTCTTCAAGGACACGGTCTATGACCGCGACAATGTCACGCGCCAGATGCGCAAGATCGGCAACAGCCTCTTCCTGGATGCCGACCTGGACGACAAGCAGTTCTATACGAACATGTTCTATCTGCAGGCGACCATGATGCCGCAGACGTACCTCGGACGCTGGAACAAGCTCAACCCGGACGGCTTTATCTACGAGAACGACCGCGGGAGCCTGTCAAACAGCGCACAGAAGAAGCTGGATGCGGTCCTGTCCGAATGGGACAAGTATTTCGTGAGCCACACGGGGATGTACTCGACGGAGATGGATATGGCGCTGACGTTCTCTTATATGGTCGAAAAGGGGCCGAATGCCACGAGGTTCGTGAAGCGGAACAGTCCGGACGTGCAGAAGAAAATCGACATGATCGTCGACATCCTGGAGTCCGTCAAGGCCGCCGAACGCGGCTACATGCAGACCCTTCTCGCGGACGACCTTTCCAAACTCAAATCATATGTGCCGTATGCGCTTTCCGTGCGGCTCGAACGCGAATACTCCGGCGCATGGTCCCCGAGGGGAGAGGAAGACGGGGAGGCAACGGAAACCCGGCCGCCGCTCAGGATCGGCGAACCGGCCGAAGTTGCCGGACGCAAGATCAATCCGCTGATCCTCGCGCTCGAAACGAAGAACGGCCGCCTGTTCAGGATCCTGATGGAGAACAAGGTCGACCCGAACGTCGCCAACGACAAAAAGATGAGCGCGCTGATGCTTGCGATCGCGAACAACGACCCGGAACAGGTGAAGGCGCTGCTCGATGCGGGCGCGAAAGTCACGCAGGAGGCCGTCCATGCCGGTACCGCGTCCGGCGTCAACGCCGAGATCGTGAAGATGATGAATTCCTACCTGCCCGGCGTCCGCCAGTCGGCCGCGCCGGAAAAGAAGAAGACGGCCCCGGACAGTGCGCCGGACAGCGCGGAGTCCCGTGAATCCGCCGACGGCGCGTTGTTGAAACGTCTCCGGGAAACAAAAATCAAAACCATTGATCTCGAAGATGTTTCTATCGCCCAGGCGGTCCGCGTCATCTCAATAAAAAGCAGGGATCTGGATCCCGGCGGCAAAGGCATTCGGATCAGCCTCCCCCAGAAGTATCCTGAAATGCCCATTACGCTTGTTTCCGAGAATGTTTCTCTCTACGAAATGCTTCAGCTCATCTGCAAAAACACAGGTCTTTCCTTGCGGCTGGAAAGTCCGGACAAGGTCTTTTTTGTCAGTCCCGGCCTGGAAAAGAACGAAACCGGAAAGACGGATGGTTCCATGAGGAGAAAGCCGTGACGGTGCGCCTATGAACTGGAATTCTTCCGATCTCATCTGCTGCGACTCGCCCGCCGAACTGGCGGAACACGGCATCCGCGACGTCGTGTTCGCGATCGGCACGTTCGACGGCCTGCACCGCGGGCATGTGGCGGTCGTCCGTGCAATGCTGGAGGAAAGCCGCCGCCTGAACGCGGCTCCCGCCATCCTGACGTTCCATCCTCATCCGCGCGCCGTCCTGATGCCCGGCAATCCGCCCCCGCTCCTGATGTCCCGCGAACGCAAGCTCAGCATCCTGGCTTCGCTCGGCGTGCGCGCGGTCGTGTCTCTGCCGTTCACGAAGGAATTCGCGTCGCTTTCGCCCGAGAATTTCCTGTCACGCTGTCTGCTTTCCGGTCCGGTCCGCGTCCGCGGCGTATGCGTCGGCTCCCTGTGGCGGTTCGGTGCACGCGGGGCAGGGGATGTCGCGTTCCTGAAAAAGCATGCGGACAAACTCGGATTCGTCTGCCGCGCGGTTCCGGAGATCCGCGACGAACACGGCATTGTGAGCAGCACGAAGATCCGCGAAGCGCTTGCCGCCGGCGACGTGGCGTTTGCCGCGCACTGTCTCGGCAGGCGGCCCGCCGTTTCGGGCGTGGTCGTCAGCGGATACGGAGTCGCCCATAAGGCGCTGCACTGCGCGACGGCGAACCTGGACGTGCGATGCGGCATGCTCCCGGCGAACGGCGTGTACGCGGCATTTGCGGTCGTCGGAAACGAACGCTTTCCCGCCGTGGTGAACATCGGTGTCGCGCCGACGTTCGATTCCTACGGCAACGGCGGACTGGTCCGCGTGGAGGCGCATCTGCTGACGGACGGCGCGCCCGACCTTTACGGCAGGGAAATGGCGCTCGGATTCGCCGCACGCATTCGCGGCGAGCAGAAATTCGGCTCGCCGGAGGAACTCGCCGCCCGCATCCCGAAGGACATTCGCCTCGCACTTGCCGCTTTGAACGAGCAAACTGAATCTTCCGCAAAGGAGGAATTGATGCCATTATGAATCCCGAAAACCAGAACCTCTATTCGATCAGCGACCTTGCCGACCAGGTCGGCGTGCCGCGGACGACCATCACCGACTGGCTCGGCAAATACGCACGCTTCATCGAGCTCCAGACGCAGGGACGCCGCCGTTTCTACACCGACCGCACGCTTTCCGTCCTTTGCAAGGTCGCCGAACTCCGCACCGCCGGACGTTCCATCGGCGACATCGACGGCGAACTGGAACGCATCTTCCCTGTTCATCCGACCGTGGAGCCTCCGGACGCCGCCGGAACCGAACAGAATCCCGCGGAAAAAGCCGCCGGGCCGGACGCCGCGAGTTCGAACCCAGGTCCGCAGAACTACCCTGTGGTGAAGCAGGAGAATTTCGACGAACTGTACGACCTCTTCGGTTCGAAGTTCACCGACCTCTGCGACGCCATGAGCGCGGTCAACAAGAAAGCCGATGTCTCCGCCCGTCGCCTGCGCCTGATGCTCGCCGTCGCGGTTATGGTCATCGTCATCCTTGCCGGTTTCCTGGCGCTCTTCTATGTTAATTTCCTCGTCCAGCGCGACAATACCGCCGCCAGCCGCGACGCCGCCTCCGCCATAGCCGCGCTTACCGCGGGCTCGGAAACGCGTGAAAACGCCCTCCGCGCCGATGTCGGCAGTCTCTCCGGCAGTGTGTCCGGCATGGAGGGGCATGTCTCCGGGCTTGCCGGCAGTGTTTCCGACATGAACGACGAGCTTCAGAAGCTCCGCGCCGACCTTCCTGCCCAGCGGGCTGCGTTTGAGGCCGCGATCGCGGAAATGAAGCGCGCCAGCGGTTCCGCGATGGAGGCGCAGCAGGCGCAGTTCGAAGCGCGCATCGCGCTTGAAAAGGAGCAGTTCGCCGCCGAACGCCTCAACCTTCTCCGGCAGATCGATTCCCTGCAGGAACGCCTGAAACAGGCGTCCGCCGGCGACTCGGCGCGCGATGAGGAGATGCGCAAGCTCCGCGAAGAGCTTGCCGTCCAGTCCGAACGCGCCAAAGAAGTTGACAAGCTCAACGGGGACATTGACGTTCTTTCCGGCAAGATCGAAGATCTCCGGGAGAGGAACCGTAACCTGTCGAATGAGCTTGCCTCCGAGAAACAGCGTGCGGACGCCGAATCGGAGGCGCGGAAAAAGGCAGAAGCGAATGCCGCAAACGCCCGCCGCGCCGCCTCGCGCCCGTGAAAATGCAATAAAGGAGATGCCGTGATGAGATTGCTGCCGATTCCTCCCGGGATGGAAACAGAAGCCTTCGTGATGGATTCCGGCGCGCTGCGCGACGTGCCGGAGCTGGTCCGCCGCTGTTTCCAGTCGCGCCGCCCCTGGATCGTGGCGGACGATAATACCTGGAAAGCCGCCGGATCCGCGCTGTTCGGCATCCTGAAAACCGCCGGGCTCGCTCCGCACGAACCGTTCATCTTCCCTGCCGTCCCGATGATCCACGCGGACAACGCCCTGACCCCGCGCCTGACCGACGCCATGCCGTTCGACTGCGTGCCGGTCTCGGTCGGCGGCGGCACCATCAACGACCTTGTGAAGCGCGCCTCGGCTGTCACGCGGCACCGTTACCTCTGCGTCCCCACGGCAAGCTCCGTGGACGGTTACACGTCTTACGGCGCCGCCATGACCGACAACGGTTTGAAAAAGACGCTGCCCTGCCTCGCCCCGCTTGCGGTCGCCGCCGACACCGATGTCCTGAAAGCCGCGCCCGCTCCCATGGCCGCCTCCGGTTATGCCGACCTCGCCGCGAAAGTCGCCGGCGGAGCGGACTGGGTGATCGCCGACGAACTCGGCATCGAGCCGATCCGCGCCGATGTCTGGGAACTGGTGCAGAAGGACTTGCGAAAATGGATCTCCGATCCGTCCGACATCGGCGCGATCTTCCTCGGGCTTGCCGCCACAGGCTACTCCATGCAGATGTACCGCGAATCCCGCCCCGCCAGCGGCGCCGAGCACATGATCAGCCACCTGTGGGAAATGGAAAACCTTGAGTTCAAGGGCGTTCCCGTATCCCACGGATTCAAGGTCGGCATCGGCACGCTCGCATCCACTGCCCTGATGGAGTGGCTTTTCAATGGACATGATGCCGCCTGGGCGCGCGCCAACGCCAGGCCGCCGCGTACGGAATCCGAACGCCGCGCCGAAGTCGACGGGCTTCTTTCACGCGGATGCTACGGCGCGAAGACCGGCGAGATCGCGATGGGCAAGTTCCTGTCCGGCGAAGCTCTGGCTGCGCGCCGCGAGCTTATCTTCGCGCACTGGGATGCCCTCGCGAAACGCACCGCCGATTGCCTGATCCCGTTTGATACGCTGAAATCCATGTTCCGCGCCGCGTCCTGCCCGGTCGTGCCCGCCGAGATCGGACTTGATGCCGCCCAGTTCGAACACGGCATCCTGGCGGCGCAACTGATCCGGAACCGCTATACGGTCCTGGACGTGCTGGACGAGCTTGGGCTTCTGCGGGAGGCCGCCGACGCCGTCACGCTGCGGATGGCAGGGAATGCCCGAGCTTCCGTTGCGGCGGTGCGCGGCTGATGCCGGAGCATCCTGCGGATGAAAAGCCGGGCAACCTTGATTTTTTGCAAAAACATGCTATTGTAATCAAACCATTTTTCGAAAAACACCGGAAACGCAAAAACGAAACAGAGGACGTAATACCATGACGATCAGAACATTCCTGCTTTGCCTGGCGTCCGCCGCCTGTGCCGTTCCGTTTTTGCCGTCGTCCGCCGCCGAATCCGATGCCTCCGCGCGCGACGTCCTGTCCGCCGTTCAGTCCCGCGAAAAAAAGAATATCCGCTCCGATGTGGTTTCCGTGCCCGTTCCCCTGCCCGGCACGCGCATTGATTCCGTCCTGGTGTCCGTGAACGGCGAGCCGATCACCCTGCTGGACGTGATCCTGGAAACGGGCGCTCGCGAGAAGGAGCTTGCCGGGGTCTATTCCGGGGAACGCCTCCTGTCCGAGACGCGCAAATTGCGCGAGGAAGCGGTCGAGGAGATCGTGACGCGCAAGCTGATCTATGAGAAATACAAAGCGGATCCCTTCGACATTCCGCGTCAGGAGATCGAAAACCTGCTCGACGAATTCGTGCGCACCAGCGGTGCGGATTCCCGCGCGGCGCTTGAAAAAAGCCTGCTTCCGCTCGGCATCACGCCGGAACGTCTTCGCGAACAGGCAAAGGAGCGCATTGCAGTCGAGGTCCTCCTGCTGCGCGACTGCAGCCATCATGTCGATATCACGCCGAAGGAGGTTTACGAGGAGTACAGGGCGCACCCGGAAAAATGGACCGTTCCGGAAAAGATCTCGCTTCAGCTGCTCCAGATCAACGTGACCGCCGGCGCCGCCGGGGGCGACCCGAAGGCCGCCGTCAAGGCGGTACGCGACGAACTCGACAAGGATTCCTCCCAGAAGAATTTTACGCGCCTGGTCCTGGAAAAATCCGACGGCGCGACCGCTTCCACAGGCGGCATTACCGAAGGCGCCGAGCTTGATAAGCTCCGCCCGGAATTCATTGCGGCGCTGAAAGGCAAAAAGGCGGGCGACGTGGTCGGCCCGGTCGAAGCGCCGGAGGCGTATTTCTTCCTGCGCGTCGTCGGCACGGAGCCGTCCAGGCTTATTCCGTTCAGTCGGGCAAACCGCGAGGTGCGGGAAGCGCTCTTCAAGGAAAAAGTCGCCGAGAAGCGCAAAGAGTATGAAGCGCAGATCAGGCGGGACGCGATCATACGCCGTTACTTCGACTGATGCGCAATCTCTACATCCACGTGCCGTTCTGCGCCGGGAAGTGCGACTACTGCGCGTTCTACTCCGAACCCGCGCCCGATGCGGCGCTGGTCCGCCGGTGGCTTGAACGCATCCTGTTTCAGCTGGAAGAAAACGCTCCCCGGCTCGAACATGCCGAAACCGTGTATTTCGGGGGCGGCACGCCGTCGCTGCTGCCGGATGATGTCCTGAAACGGCTCTTTTCCGCTGTCCGCGATGCCGTTCCGTCCGCTGTTGAAGTTTCCATCGAGGCGAATCCGTTCACGGTCACGCCCGGAAAAGCCGCCGTCCTGACCTCGTTCGCAAACCGCGTCACGCTCGGGATCCAGTCGTTCGATCCGGTTTTGCTGAGTGCCATCGGACGCCGGGACCATGCGGGCCCCGGACCGGAGGAGGCCGTGCGGAATCTGCGCGAAGCCGGACTGCGCAACCTCGGGCTTGACCTGATGTACGCCCTGCCGGGGGAATCGCCCGATCTCTGGCGGCGCGACCTGGAGCTCGCGCTTGAACTCAATCCGGAACACATCTCCGCGTACTCCGTCACGCCCGAGCCCGGTACGCCGTTCGCCCGAAGGATTGCCGGAAAGCGAGAGGACGATGCGCTTTCCGAGTCGATGTGGGAGCAGGCGGGCGCGGTCCTCGGTGCGGCGGGGCTTCCCCGGTACGAGATCAGCAACTACGCGCGCCCCGGTTTCGAGTCGCGGCACAATTCCAACGTCTGGCACGGACAGACATACCTCGGACTCGGACCCGCCGCGTGTTCGTTCGACGGGTCCGACCGCTGGACGCAGGCCGCCGATTTGCGCGCGTGGCTGGACGGCGCGCCGCCCGAAGTCGACCGCATCCCGAGGCGGGCGCGCCTCGGCGAGATCCTGATGATGGGCCTGCGGACCGTGCACGGCTGGACGTGCTCGGAATTCGAGGCTGCGGCGGGCTGCGGCTGGGATGATTTTTCGGCGCAGCTGAACGATCTTGCGGAACGCGGCCTTGTGACGCTCACGGCGGACGCGATCACGCCCACGGAACGCGGCCTGGCGTTCTGGAACGACGTCGCGGAAACGCTCGTTTTTGCCACCTGAATTTGCATTTTCCCTGAATGATGGTATATTATGAGGTTAAATTAATCTGATACAAGGACATCCGATATGAAATCCGACCTCGAAATAGCGGCCGGCGTCCCGTGCCGTCCGATCTCGCAAATCGCCGCCTCGCTCGGCCTTTCCGAAACCGACTATGCTCCCTACGGGCACAACAAAGCCAAGCTCGAACCGTGCGTGATGGAGCGTTTCGCCGGGAAGCCCGACGGACGCCTCGTCCTCGTGACCGCCATCACGCCGACTCCGGCGGGCGAAGGCAAGACCACTACCACCATCGGCCTGGCAGACGCGCTCCGGCGTCGCGGCAGGAAAGCCGTCGCGGCGATCCGCGAACCCTCCCTCGGCCCCGTTTTCGGGCGCAAGGGCGGCGCTGCCGGCGGCGGCTGGGCGCAGGTCATCCCGATGGAAGACATCAACCTGCATTTCACGGGCGATTTCCACGCGGTCTGCGCGGCGAACAACCTGCTGGTCGCCATGACCGACAACCACATCTTCCACGGCAACGCGCTTCAGATCGACCCGGACCGCGTGGTCCTGAAACGCTGCCTCGACATGAATGACCGCGCGCTACGGCACATCGAGCTGCAAACGAAGGGCAAAGGCGGATACACCCGGCAGGCGGGATTCGAGATCACGGCGGCCTCCGAACTGATGGCTGTTCTCTGCCTGGCGACTGGCATCGCCGACCTCAAACGCCGCATCGCGGACGTGATCGTGGCGTACAATGTCCACGGCGAACCCGTCACCGCGGGCGATCTCCACGCCGCGGAAGCCGCCGCCGTCCTGCTGAAGGAGGCGATCAAGCCGAACCTCGTGCAGACGCTCGAAGGGACGCCCGTCCTGATCCATGGCGGACCGTTCGCGAACATCGCGCACGGCTGCAACTCCCTGCTCGCGACCCGGCTCGCCCTCAAGCTCGCCGACTATACGGTCACGGAGGCCGGATTCGGCGCCGACCTGGGCGCGGAGAAGTTCATCGACATCAAATGCCGTCTCGGCGGCCTCAAGCCCGCCGCGTCCGTCCTCGTCGTCACGATCCGCGCGCTGAAGATGCACGGCGGCCTCGCGAAGAACGAGCTCGAACACGAAGACCTCGCCGCGCTTGAACGCGGCCTGCCGAACCTGCTGCGCCACCTCGACAACCTTGTGAACGTTTTCAAGCTTCCCGCGGTCGTCGCGATCAACAAGTTCCCCGTCGACACGCAGGCGGAACTCGACCTCGTCATGAACGCGTGCGCCTCCCTGGGCGTCCGCACCGTGCTGTCCGACGTCTGGGCGAAGGGCGGCGAAGGCGGCCTGGAGCTTGCCGACGCCGTGACGGAACTCTGCGAAAAGAACGCCGATCCCGAACCCGTGTTCGTTTATCCGCTCGAGGGCATGCCCCTGCGCGAGAAGCTCGACACGATCGTCCGGCGCGTCTACCGCGGACGCGGCGCGACCTTCACGGAGGAGGCGGAGCGCCAGCTCGAACTGCTCGCGAAGTACGGCGGCGATTCCATGCCCGTTTGCGTCGCGAAGACGCCGTACAGCTTCACGGGCGACCAGACGCTCATCGGCGCGCCGGAAGGGTTCGACCTCCTGATCCGCGACCTGAAGATTTCCGCCGGAGCGGGATTTGTCGTGGCGCTCGCGGGCGACATCATGACGATGCCCGGCCTGCCGACGTCGCCCGCCGCCGAGCGCATCCACATCGCGGACGACGGCACGGTGGACGGTCTTTTCTGACCTGCCGCGTTTTGTCTGCATCCGGCGTAAAACCGCGCCATTTTCCACGGAAAGCCATTGTTTTTCCGGCGCAACATCTTGTAAAAGCGCGATTTTATGCTATATTATAGTTTTGCTTAAACTTTAATCCGCAACCCATCAGCAAACGGAGAAAATACCATGGCAATGTATGATGCCGCAGACCTGAAGAAAGGTCTCAAAGTTGAAATCGACGGCCAGCCGTACGTCATCACCGATTTTGAATTCTGCAAGCCCGGAAAGGGCACCGCGCTCTACCGCTGCAAGCTGAAAAGCATGATCAACGGCAGCACGATGGACCGCACCTACCGCCCCGTCGACAAGGTCGGCATCCCGAACCTTGAAGAACGCGACATGTACTACTCCTACCACGACGGCCAGAACTACGTCTTCAGCGACGCCGAGACCTACGAAGAGATCTCCATCAACGAGGAAGTCCTCGGCAAGCGCACCTATTTCCTGATCGAGGAAGCCCTCTGCCAGGGCCTCTTCTTCAACGGCAAGCTCATCGACATCACTCTCCCGACCTTCATCGAGAAGGTGGTCGCCGAGACCGAACCCGGCGTCCGCGGCGACACCGCCAGCTCCAACGTGATGAAGCCCGCCAAGACCGACAACGGCTACGATGTCATGGTCCCGCTCTTCATCAACGTCGGCGACACGATCAAGATCGACACACGCACCGGAGAATACGCCGAGCGCGTCAGCAAAGGCTGAACCGTGGACCCCTTCACCCGGCTCCAGCAGACCGTCGCGGCGCTGAAATTCCGCGCCCGCGTCCTCGCCGCCGTCCGGGCAGGGTTTGACAAACGCGGATTCACCGAGGTCACGACCCCGGTCCGCATCGCCGCGCCCGCGGCGGAGGAGTATATCGACGCTCCCCCGGCGGGCGCGTTCTTTTTGCGCACGTCGCCCGAACTCGAGATGAAGCGCCTGCTCTGCGCGGGCATGGACCGCATCTACCAGATCGGGCCGTGTTTCCGGGCGGGCGAACGCGGCAGACTGCACCGGACCGAGTTCGACATGCTCGAATTCTACATGGCGCACGCCGACTATCTGGAACTGCTGGACACCATCCGCGCGATCATCGTCGAGGCCGCGATAAGCTGCACCGGCGGCACTAAGATCAAGGCGCGCGGCTGCGAGGTCGAGCTCGGCGGCGAATGGACCATGCTCCCCGTCCGCGAGGCGTTCCG
>JAFSZN010000115.1 GCA_017455665.1 Lentisphaeria bacterium | reverse complement strand
GACGATATCGCGTGGTGCAACAACTCCACCAACAGCGTCAACTACTGGTCGACTTACAACATACAGATTGACCCCGATAACAATAACGGGAATAACTGGAAGACCATCGGCACGATCGCATAAAAACCGATACCGTGCCGGTTCGGACAAGTCCGGCACACCGCAGACAAACAGAGTCCTCCGCAGCCGTCCATGACCGCGGAGGACTTCTTTTATGGAAGAGATGTCAGAGGGAGAACGACTCCGCGTTTTCCAGCAGTTTCGATCCGGCGGCGCAGGCGTCGCAGAAACACCATTTCCCGCCGTCCGCCTTGATCTTGTGCGCCAGCGCGGCAAGTTCCTTCGCCTTTTCCTCGCCGAAATACTGCACGGCGCGCGGCGATTCGAAGAACGGGATCACGTCGTCGATCGTGCAGACGTCTTCCTTCAGTTCCGCCAGAAGCGCGTCCGCGGCGGCCTTTTCGCCGGCGGTCCCGACGGCGTCGATTCACGCCTGTGCAACGGTCTTGAGGTCCTGGCATCACGACGGTGCGGCGATCATGGCTTTTGCGGTTTCGATGAGTTCCTGTTTCGTCATTTCGAGGGGTTCCTTTCGGGGTTGGTTGTATGATATTTTCAAAGGAAAGTGAGTTCACGGTGATGTCTTCACGGGCTTCGGATACTCCAGTTTATCGATCTCGAATCCGAGCGCCTTCACGCGCTCCATGATGCCGTCGAGCTGTTCCTTCGGCATCGTCGGCTTGCGGGCGAGCACCCACAGGTAATCCCGGCTTCCGGCGGTCACGACCGCGTAGCTGTAATCCGGCGCGAGCTCGATCACGCGGTAGTCGGAGTAGAACGGCCAGAAGAACGACACGCGCAGTTCGCCGGTCTGCGGATCCGCGTCCGGGTATTTAAGCCTTGCCTTGCCCGTGATGGACGTCGGTTCGCCGTCCCGCACACCGCTGTTCACGACCCTGACCGTGCCGTCGTCGTTCAGCGTGTACTGCGCCGTCACCTCGTCCAGGTCGCGTTCGAAATACTGCGGCAGGCGCGCGATCTCGTACCATGTGCCCATGTAGCGGTCCGGCTCGAAGTTCCGCACCGCCGCGATGTCCGATGTGCTCCCGCATCCGGTCAGCGCCGCCGCGACCGACGAGATGATCCCGGTGATCAGATGATGTTTCATGGCATTCCCCTCATTCTGGTTGATGGTCCGGGCAGCGGCGTCCGAACGGACGCGATTCCCCCTGCCCTCGCCATAACATACCACGGCAAGCGCGAAAATGCAAACGGGAAGCGGCTTTTTCTTTCAAAAACGCGGACGGAATCGGAGCGGATGCGCCCGCGCACCGGTTGTCCGCGGAGGGGTGTCACCACCTGCCGGACGCGCCGCCGCCTCCGAACGATCCGCCGCCTCCGCCCGACGAATGCGAGCTGGAATGGCTGGAATACGAACGGGACGAGCCGGACGAACGCGACGAGCCGGACGAACCGCCGCCGGAACCGGAATACGTGCGGACGATGGTCGGGTCGAAGATGACCAGATGCGGCGCGGACGTGCCGACGATGCGTCCCCAGTAGGCGAGCAGAATGGCGATCAGGCATCCGAAGACGCCGACCGCGCCCCACATGGAATCCATGGGATTCAGGATGCGCGGGTCGTGTTCGGGCTGGGTGTATGCGATGTTCGGATATTCGCGCACCTCCGGCTCGTAGACGGTCTTCGGCGCGGCCTGCGGATCGACGGTCACGCCGTCCGGACGGACGCCCGTCACGTAGGACTCGATCCCCTGCACGACCTTGATCGCCGCCTCGGCGTATTTCTCCGCCTGAAGCTCCGGCACGATCAGACGGAGCAGGTCGCCCGCGCGGGCGTCGTTGACCGGGCCTTCCCAGCCGTAGCCGATCTCCAGGCGCGACCTGTGGTCGTTGATCGCGAGCACGAGCAGCGCGCCGTTGTCCACGCCCGCCTTGCCGATCTTCCATTTCGAGGCGGTTTCGAGCCCGAAATCCTCGATGGTCGACATCCCGATGGTCGGGACCGTCAGCACCATCATCTCGCCGCCGGTCTGCGCTTCGAGGTGTCGGATCGCGGCCGCGAGCTTCGCCGTGCCGTCCTCGCCGAACACCTCCGCCTTGTCGACGATCCGCCAGCCGTCGAGCGGCGCGGCGGGGATCAGTTCGCTTTCGGGGCGCTCCACGTCCTTCTCCGGCGGCTCGCTCACGGTCGAGCTGACGAACCCGAGCGCGAAGAGGATGCCGAGCACGGCGGCGACGACCCGCAGGAATTTCTTGCGCAGGATGCCGTCGTCGTCGAACTCGTTGGTGTCGGTCAGGGTCAGACGCGGATTCTTCGCGTGTTTCCGTTTGTATTCCGTCAGGATCTCCGGGCCTTTCTTCAGGTCGCGGGCACGCTGGCTTTTGCCGGTTTTGAGCGAGATCACCGCCACGAGGGCGCAGATCCCCAGGAAGACGAGCGCGTAGCGCATCGGAGCACCCTCCTCGCCGCGGCTCACGATCCTCGAATACAGGATGCCGGTCAGCTTCCTGTCCTTGTTCTTCTCGGCGTACGCCCTCATCCCGACGGATTCCTCGTCCTCGCCGTCGAACGCATCGTCATCGTCGGCAAGCTCGGCGTCGAGCGCGGCCTCCGCCGCCTTCTCCTCCGCCTCCATCTGCTTTTCGATCTCTTCGTCGGTCATGTTGGCGGGGTTCTTCGCCGGGACCTGACCCGCCTGCTGCGCGGCCTGCGCGTCCGCCTTGTCAGCCCCGGCGGGGATCTTCGCCGCCGTCAGGATCGAGTGCTTCAGGCGTTCCAGCAGCGCGACCGCCCGCGCGCCGCGTTCCAGGACTCTGTATTTGGCGATCTCCTTGTCGACCGTGTTGTAATCCCAGTCCGCCAGACGCCAGCCGTCGCCGATCAGGCCGAACCGGATCGAGGTGCCGCGGACGTCCTGCACCAGCAGCACGCCCTTCCCCGGCGCCCAGTCCGCCGCGATCTGCTCGAACACGTCCTTCGGCTCCGCGAAACGTTCGTCGAAGAACATCAGCGCCACGCCGCAGTCCGCCAGCTTCGCGATTTCGCCCGCGAGCGATTCGAGCTTCGTCTGGTCCGCCTCCGGCAGCACGCCCTCCGGATCGTAGACCGTGACGGCGCCCTCCGGGATCCCGAACGACGTCGCCACCTCGCCCATGGAGTGATAGTACCCCGTCGCGAGCGCCGCGGCGATGAGGAAGAAGATGCCGAAGATCCAGAAGCATCCGAGGCGCGGCAGACGCGCTTTCGGTTTCTCCGGGTTTTCGAAAATCGGCCCGTATTTCGTTTCGGGGTCGAATTCTGCTTTGATCTTCGATTTCGCGGCGGAAACGGGTTTCGCCGGAGCGGCGGGAGCGGGGGTAGTGGGGGTTGCGTTCTGTTTATCCATGATGATCTGCGCGTTTGGAATTATGGTTGAATTTGATGAAAAAGCCGGGCGTTCCGGCGGATGCGCGAAAGAAACGTGCGCGCACATCGACCGGACTTTTCTAATATAATCCCGCCCGCGCGGGAAAACAAGCCGCGAACGGAAAAAACACGGTTTTTTGTGCGTGAAAACCACTGCCTCCGTTGCGACGGGTGCGCCTGAACTCAAACACGGGAGACGTTTTACAACCGCGGTCAATCCCGGAATGCGTCCCGGATCCATTCCATGACCATGCACACGTATTCGTCGATGATATTCCTCGTGCCGAAATGCCGCATGAGACGGTGCAGAAAGAGATAAATAAGCAAAAGCGCGATGACGGTATAAAGAACCCTCCGGCAAAAGAACTCGTAGAGATTTATGAGGAACTCGATCATTGTACCCCTGCGCCGTTTCATTTCATAAAGAGACACCTGATGTCGGAAGGAAACCGCAGGTCCAGTTTCGCCTCTGCAGCCGCGATCGTTCGTCGGTGAGAGGCCTCGGCGGTACGACCATGGTGCATTCCAGCAGTCTTTCCCTGTTCATTTCAGGTTTCCTGTGTTTTTACGGATCAGAGCCGTTTCTCGTCGATCTGCCCGTCCTGTTCCATGATGAACATCCCGGCGATGCACAGCGCCGACTGGCCGTAAAGACCCGTTTCGTCGTCGGCATAGTTCGCCGCCGTCCTGGATTCGTAGAAGCGGCGCAGCATCTCGTCAACGCCGGCGTTGTAGTACCGGCTGAGGATTGTCACGATCTGCGGCGTTACGGTCGCCCGGACAAGACAATGTTCGATCATGGCTGTTTCTCCACAGTGCAGGAGGATTCGAACGTAAGGTAAGACAGCGCTTTTTCCGTGCAGAATGCGAACTGGTTGTTGATCTGCTGGAATCTGAGGCGTTCCAGCGCGTCTTCTTTCCGCATGACATCGGCGACGACATAGGCGATCATCTCGCCGACGTTGTCGTTGGCGATCTTTCCCGTGACAACGTCGAAGCCATGCGCATAGCCGGGATTGGAACGGCAGGCGACGACCATATCGAGCCAGTCCATCGAAACGTCGGGGAAGTCGCGGAAACTGAGCTCCTGCCGCGCAGTAATATCGTCAAAACGGAAAACCGAGACCACCGCCTGTGCCGACAGCAGGCCGTTCCGCTGTGCCGCCCGGCAGCGCCTCCATGCCCAGCGTTCCGCCTGCTCCCGGATATCCGTCGTGTAAAACGCAAATCCGAAGTCGCGCCCGATCTCGCTCCTGATGATCCGGGGTGTTTCGACCGTTTGAATCCCACCGTGATAAAGCTTCATCGGACCAGCTCCTTTGCGAGGTATTCATCGAAAAACTGCATCAGCGCTTCCTGTCCCAGCCCGTGAAGGTCTTCATAATCGGTTTTCAGCATATCCAGCAGACCGCTTTCCCGGAAAAGCCTGTAGACCTCGGGACCCGGTTTCTGAATATGACGGCTGTAGAATTCGATGCAGAATGTCTGAAAAGAAAGCTCGCTCATGGTTTGTTCCTCATGAATGCTCGAAGAAAAGAAACATCCTTCTCCTGTTGCATAACAATACATCCATGTTCTTTTTTTTCAAGCCCCGACGGGTATCTTTTTTACCGTTTTCTTATAGAAAAAACTTCAGCGCGAGCGGACGGCGTTGACCATGTAGACGCCGAGGACGATCAGGACCGCGCCGACGGTCTGAAGGAGCGTGAGCGGTTCGCGGAGCATCAGCGTGCCGGTCAGCACGGACACCAGCGTCGCCACGCCGATGAACGACGCCGCGCGGTTCACGCCGAGCTTTTCGATGGCGGCGTTCGAGAGCCAGAACGCGAACACGGAGCACCCGATCCCGAGGTAAAGCACGGCGATCAGGAACCCCCGGTTCCGGAACGGCAGGGCGACGAGCGTGCCGACGTTTCCGTCGTGGACGGCTTCGATCAGCGCCAGCGCCGTGAACAGCACCGCGCCGGAGATCTGCATGGCGTACGCCAGCTCCGCGCTCGTGTAGACGGACGCCTTGTCCACGCAGACGAGGTACAGAGAATAGGAGATCACGCCGAGCGACATAAAGAGGTAACCGGGCACGGACAGGCTTGCCGTCATGCCGACGGCGGTCACGCAGATCACCATGCCGACGAGCGTGGTCGCGATCCCGGCGACCTGGAGCCGCGACGGCCGGTTTTTCAGGATCAGGGCGGAGGCGATCACGGAGACGACCGGGATGCTGGCGACGAAGATGCCGCACTCCGTGGACGTGGCCCGGCTGATGCCGAGCGTCTCGCCGAGGAAATACACGCACGGACAGAGCAGGATCACGCGAAGAAGCGGCATCAGCGGCTTGCCCCGGAAACGCACCTTGATGAGTCCGGCTGCGATGCAGAGCGTCATCACGACGGCGGCGATCAGGAACCGCCAGCCGAGGATGAAAAAGACGCCCGCCGTGTTCGTCGACTGCTTGGTGAACGCATAGCTCATGCCGTGCAGGACCTCGGCCCCGGCGGCGCAGAGACAGCCCGTGACGAGGGCGTTTTTCGTGACTTCTTTGACTGACATGGACGGCTTTCTCCCCATCAAAAAGCGGACGGGTTTATTCTAATAATTTACACCGTCCCGCCCGTTTTTGCAAGCGCGAAGCGGGCGGAAGCCGCGTGTTCAGCCTTCCATGATGTGCAGGGCGCGGATCTCGCGGTCGACGATGCCGGACTGCACGGCGAACGCGTGCGGCTCCAGATAGACGTCGTCGCGGTCGCTCAACCCCTGCGCGCGCAGTTCGGACGCGACGACCGCGCAGACCGCCTCGATCCGTTCCAGCGTCGCCTCGCCGGATTCGCGCACAGTCAAGAGATCGGTCAATTTTCCGGAAAGATCGCCGAGTTTCGGCAGGTCCCGCATCGCGCGGAACACCCATTTGTAGTACGGCGCGAACCGGCGGTTCAGCAGAAACGCCATCCGCGCGGCGTTCCGCACGAATTCGTCCAGCGCGAGCGCCGCCGCCCCGGGTTCGCCGTGCCGCAGACACCGCATGTAGTTGTACTGCCCGCTCTGCGCCATGAAGACGGCGCGCGCGGCGATCTTCTTCCGGCGCACGTCCTCCGGCATGCCGTTCAGAATCGTGTCGCGGACGCCCGAAAACACGCCGAGGTCGTCGCGGAACACCGCGCCGTTCGTCGCCTCGGCGAACGCGTGGTCCGGGGTGTAGAGCCACTGCTGCCAGTTCTCCGGCGCGCCGGGAAATCCGAGGTGCCGCCGGTAGAAATCCCCGATCGTGACCACGCCGTCTTCTGCATCGCCGAGCTCGCTGCTGGCCGTGTCCGCGCCCCCGTCGGGCGGGAATTCCTTCCGCAGCCGGGCGTACGCGCGCTCCAGCCGAAACCCGAATTCGCGTTCGTCCGCCTCGGTGATCCAGAGCTGGAACCCGGTGAAATAATCGTGGTCGCGCGACACCGCGTCGTCGTAGCCGAAACACTCCGAGCCGTGCCCGGCGCGCCCGACGGCGATCCGCGACGCCACGCCGCCGAACTCGCGTTCCAGCATCGGTGCGCCAGCCGTCTCGTACCACTTCCGCGCCGCGTCAATGCCCCACATAGTATTCATCCGCGCGCCAGTTGAGTTCCTCCTCGACCTCCGGGAATCCGAGCGGACCGAACGCCGGGGCGCATTTGCGGCAGGTGTGGGCGTAGTAGCCGTCGCGCACCGCCGCCGGGTCGTCGAAACACGACACGGCGAGCTCGAGTTCGGACGCGACCCGCGGGTCGGAGCGGTCCTCCGCCGCGTACATCTGCGCCAGGTTCACGTGCGTGACCGCCGCGTCCATCAGGTTTCCGCACGCCTTCAGCACGTCCAGCGCCTTGCGGTAATACGCCTCGGCGTACTTCACGTCGTGTTTCGCCGCGTACGCCGCCGCCATGTTGTTGAGCAGTCCGGCGAACCGCCAGTCGTTCGGGTCGAGGTGCGCACCGTAGCACCGGAACGCCTCCTTGTAGTAGTTCAGCGCACCGTCGATGTCGCCGAACGCCTGCAACGCGGTCGCGCCGTTGATGAGGATGGTCCCGGCGGTCACGCTTCCCGCGATCCCGACCTGCCCCAGCAGTGCGAATCCGTCGCGCACCGCCATCAGGCCGCGTTCGCGGTCGCCGACCATCCGGTAATGCCCCATGAGCTCGCTCAGGATGCCGAGTTCGCCCTCGCGGTCGCCGATGCTCCGCGCCTCCTCAAGCCATTTGCGGAGATGATCGCCGAGCCCGGCCATATTTTCCGCGTTGAACAGCCGGTCGCACTCCTCGATGACCTCGCGCATCGGGATGCGCCGCTTCGCGTTCCGGTGCGGCGTCGCGCCGTGGGCGTGGTCATGGTCGCAGCAGCAGTCGTCGTGCTCGCCGCAATCGTCGTCGTGCTCGCACTCGCAGCCGTTTCCGTGCGTGTATTCCGCGCCGGGGCCGCTGCCGGGCGCATGTTCGTGCCTGCATCCGCAGGGCTCTTCCAGCGGGCATCGAGGCTCCAGATAGTCTTCGGGGTCGATCGTCATGGCATGGTTCTCCTTGTCTGTTGTCCGCAAAACAATACCACAGGTTTCCGCGTTTGTCAACCCCGCCCGCGGAAAAACCGGAGAAATCGCTCACGCCTGCGCGCGGATCAGCGAACGCCCGATGTGTTTCCGGCTGAAATGGATGAATTCGTGGATGAACCGCTGGTCGCCGTCCGCCGTGTAGATGAAGTCCACGCGCCGCAGGATCTCCCCCTCGACGAGCGTCCCCGCCTGGAGCACGCCCGCCTTGACCTCGTTTTCCACGGCGAGCTCCGACAGCACCGAGATGCCGCCGCCCGCCTGCACCAGAATTTTCACGGCGTCAAGCGAGCACACTTCGGTGATCTTCGCCGGGTCGATCTCCGGCAGGCCGTGTTCCCTCGCAAAACGCTCCAGCTCCGCGCGTCCGCCGGACCCGGATTCGTCGAGGATGAACGCCCCTCCCCCGCGGATGTACTCGCCCAGCGAAAACGTCTTCCGTTTGAGGTAACCCGGCGCGAAGACCGGGGTCAGACGGTCCATGCAGTACGGTTCGGACAGGAAATAGGCGCGGTCGTACGGCGCGTCGGTCAGCGCGAGCGCGAGTTCGCCCGCCGCAAGCATCCGGTGAAGCACCTCCGGACGTTCGATCTTCAGGTGCAGCGCACGGTTCGGATGCGCCTTCTGGTACACGGCGTTCATGCCGATCAGCAGAAAACTCCCGGCGGTCGCCGTCCCGCCGACGAAATACGACCGGCTCCGTTCGTTCGCGCTCCGCAGTTTCCGCAGGATGTCCGACTCCACGGCGAACAGGTGTTCGCACTCATCGCGCAGGACCTCGCCCGCGGGCGTCAGGCGCACGCTCCGGCCCGTGCGCTGGAACAGCTGGACGCCGAGATGCCGTTCCAGATTCGCGATCTGCTTCGTGACGTTCGGCTGGGTCATCCCGCTCATCGCGGCGACTTCCGTGAAATTGCACACGGCGGCCGCCGTGCGGAAAAGCTTCAGGCTTCGTTCGATCATGTCGCACCTCAAATTGTGGTCTTGTCAAATCATTTGCCGCATATACTATACATCCATAACCTTTCTTTATCAATCCATGCCGAACGATTATTTTAAGTTTTGATTCGCACGGACTATATTATATTGGTCTTTTGAACATCCCACCACCCTTTTTCAGGAGCCGCACATGACCCCCGACAATCTCATCCATCCGCTCATCCGCAAAGCGTATTCCGTCCTGGACGGACAGCCGATCAGCCGCGCAGACGCGCTCGCCATCGCCGAAACCGTCCACGGCGCCGACCTCCTCGACCTGGTCTCCCTCGCGAACAAGGTCCGGCTGAAATTCGCGCCAGCTCTCCACAGCTGTTCCATCATCAACGCGAAGTCCGGCAAATGCCGCGAGAACTGCCGCTTCTGCGCCCAGAGCGCCGCACACCACACCGGGATCGACACCTACCCGATCCTCGCGCCGGAAGCCGTGCTGGAAGCCGCCGGAAAAGCCTACGCCGAGGGCGTCCGCACGTTCGGCTATGTGACCAGCGGACGCGGCTGGGAGAAGCCCGACCGCGATTTCCGCGTCATCCTCGACACGATGGACCTCCTGCACGCGAAATACCCGGACATGCGCCTCTGCGCCTCGCTCGGCATCCTCTCCGAAGAATGCGTGAAGCTCCTCGCGGAGCACCATGTGTGGCGCTACAACATGAACCTGCAGACCAGCCCGGCGCGCTACGCCGACCTCATCGCCACCACGCACACCATTGAACAGAAGCTCGACACCATCCGCCTGATGAAGAAGTACGGCATCACGAACTGCACGGGCGGCATCTTCGGGCTCGGCGAGACCTGGGCGGACCGCGTCGACATGGCGTTCGCGATCCGCGAGCTGGACGTGGAGGGCACGCCGTTGAACATCCTCCTGCCGATCCCCGGCACCCCGCTCGAACACCAGGCGCACGTGACACCCGCAGACGCCGCGAAGATCTTCGCCATCTTCCGCCTCGTCAATCCGGCAAAGACGCTCAAATTCTGCGCCGGACGCGAGACGGTCATGAAGGATTTCCAGGGGCTGCTGATGCTCTCCGGGCTGAACAGCCTCATGACGGGCGGCTATCTGACCACGCGCGGACGCGAGATCGAACAGGACCGGGCGTTCGCCGCCGCGCTCGCCGGCTTCGGCGGGCACGACTGACCTTTGACGCATTCCTGCTGCTTCCCGGAAGACGTCAATGCCTGGGGGCCGTCTCGAGCTGAGCAGAATTAAAAGGAACGTTTCATCCAAAAGGAAAACGGAAGGTCAAGGCAGCGAACCGCCCCCGGTCTCCGGGTGTTCCCCCTCAGAGGGAAACACTCTGCGGACGGTGGAAGACTGCGCTATGGGATCCAGGAAGGCGCCCACTCTCAATCGTTCATCCTGATTGAGCCAGACGGAAAAGCCTTTCCCGGGAGAAGATGTCGAAGAGACGCAAACCGACGCGGGGCGGCAGGGACTGTCAAAGGCAAAACGAAAAGTCTTATTGTCGATCAGTCGTGTACAGTCCATCGAATACTCGTACATGATCTCGCCCTGTTCGCTGAGGAATTGAACGTTCATCTCTCCGTCAAGTTCCGAACCCGAGCGGCTGAATGTGGGGAAGCTGATCGCGATGCCGGTCACCGGACTGTCTCCCAATTTGTCAGAATAGACAAGTTTGCCGCAATACCGGTTTTCACGGTTGATCTCCATGAAAGGATGGAGTTTTGAAACACTCTGATTATGCCGAATAATCGGGACAAGTTCGTATTGGGCGAGTTCCTCCTGTCTGGAGCACCGTTCCGGAAGGACATAATAATCGGTTCCGAGGATCTGCATGTATCCCTCATCCTTTATAAAATCAAGGAACTCGGAAATCAGCGGCTCTTGAGAAGAAGAAAAGGATTCTTTATAGTCCTCATAGAAAAAAGAGATTATGACCGGCATGGTTTTCTGCAGCTCGGCATAAAGGCGTTCTTTGCCATATTCGTAAATCGGCAATGTAATAAAAGGAAAAGAGACACCGCCGGGCAAACGCTGATCTCCGACATAATCGGCAAACCCGCCCATGTAAAACAAAACCGGATCCTCGGGAAGCGTGAGTTTCTGAACGATCTCCGTGGACTTGATCTCTTTTTGTTGCAACTGAAGGAAACGACTGGATTCCGGAATATGGAACCGTACATACTCCTTCATCAGCAAGGCACAGAACAATCCTGCGGCAATGACAAGTGCCGTTCTTCTTAAATCCAAATCGGACAGCAGAACACATGCCACTATGGTCAGGATGACATATCCGGACTGCCCCAACGGAGAAAACATAAAACCGAAACCGTAATATGAAGCGATTCTGCAGGAAAGAAATGCTGTAAGAAACATCATGGCGCAAAATACAAAATGCAGAAGAGCGCGTTTGACATTGCCGAAACGGAATAAAAAGGACAAAGGAGCAAAAACGAATAAAGAAGTCAACAGGACAAAGCAAAGCGTTCCTTCCAGGATCCATTTCGGTATTCCTTTGACCGTCAAGGTAAAACTGGAGGTGGGATCATTCATTTGAATATACTTCGAATAGACCTGCAGATTGAACAGAATATGCTGCTCGATGAACCCGCGGACGGAACCGAACACCATCAGCCAGAGCAGGACCAGGATGATTCCCGCCACTCCGCCATAAACGAAAAACAGCAGTGTGGAGTATTTTTTTATCGCCTGGTGGAAATTGTAGATGCAGAAAAGCAGGACCATCAGACAAACAATAAAGACGGAGATGGAAAAGGAAATCGCGCAGAAGAATGAAAATGACAAGAACAACCCCGCCCAGAACAGGTATTTCATATTGTATTTCTCCTGAAACAGAAGCGGATACAGCAGGATCAGGGCGCATCCGATAAAGACCGCGCCAAAAAACTGATAAAGGACTATACTGCAGGGCAAAAAGCCTTCCCCATAATAAGAATAGATAAAAACGACCAGAAGATATAAGCAGGGGAACATAAGAGAGACAGCGATCCGGATGCTCCTTTTCGGGACGATATCCGTAAAAAGGAACAGGATAGTCGGCAGCAGCAGGACAAGGAAGCCCGAGGCGCGGAAAACGCCGATGTCGTTCACCGGATGCAATATATAAATGAGGTGGGGCAGGATCGTCATGAACGGACCGTGATGGCAGAACGCCGTATCATACAGTTTGTACCCGTTATGCAGAAAATACGGCAGCATGAATTTTTCCGATTCGTCACCAAACAGATTCGTATATTTCAATCTGCATACTTCCAGCAGACACAAATCGACGAGCGCCGTGACAAGCAGGAACAGCAGCAGACCTTTGTACGGATGCTTTTCCCCAGCCTTTGCATTCTCGACGGCGCCGAAAAGAGAAAAAACAAACGCAAGGAATTCCAAGATTACGACAAGGGCGAAGATTGTCGCTTTCTCCGTGTAATAGTCCAGGAAAACGACCGGAAGCACTGTCGAAAGAAGAAGGATCTCCTGAATCCTGAATCTGTAGTTAAATCCGGTGTAACGTTTCTTGTCGACTGTGGCATCCGCGCAATCGTTCGGACCACAGCATTTTTCCCCAGCCTTTGCATTCTCGACGGCGCCGAAAAGAGAAAAGGCAAACGCAAGGAATTCCAGAATTACGACAAGGACGAAGATTGCCGCTTTCTCCGTGTAATAGTCCAGAAAAACGACCGGAAGCACCGTCGAAAGAAGAAGGATCTCCTGAATCCTGAACTTGGAATCAAGTCCGGTGAATCGTTTTGTGTCGATTGCGGCGCAGGATTTCAACAGACAGACAAATCTGATCCCCGTCCACTTGAAAAGCCGGCAGAGAAGGTCGAAAAAACGCACCAGCAAACAGATCTGCAGGATCCACAGGCTGATGACGCCCGGGACATTCATCTTGCGGGAATAATCCTGAATGTCCAGGGGCAGAACGGACGGACGGCCGGGTTCCAGTTCAAACGTTTTATCCTCTGTCTGAACCTGGTCCCGGAAGAGATACCGCTTGATCTTCTCAAACCTGAAGATCAGGCTCCGGTGCAGGAACGAGATGCGCCGGATCGTGCATTGCCCGTCTCCGCGGAATTCCAGCTCCACGTCTTTTCTGCTCCGGGCAAAGAAAAAAGTTTCGAAATATTCCTCTTTCCCGCCGCCCGCCAACGTGCAGCGGCTGATTTCCTCCCGCGCCTGGCGGTTTTTCGAAACCACATAAAGCTCGCCAGGGGATTCCGTCGAGACGTCCACTGCCAGAAA
This sequence comes from Lentisphaeria bacterium, assembly GCA_017455665.1. Taxonomy (GTDB): domain Bacteria; phylum Verrucomicrobiota; class Lentisphaeria; order Victivallales; family UBA1829; genus UBA1732. Next base: position 49,088 of record JAFSZN010000115.1, on the reverse strand, counting down.
AAACATTCCCGAGAAAACGAAAACGCACTGCAGCAGAGCGACCGCGACAATGAGAACGGTGAGGCATCTGCGCAGAATGGGGTTCCGAATAAAATCCTTGATCGACATTTCTAGTCCTTATGACAAAAGCACCGGCTGTCCGAGAAGGACGGACGGCGCCGGTCGTTTCTTTTCCGGCATATCTCCACATCCGGTCGGCAAACGGGAGGGAACAATGTTGCAATGAGTGACACAAAAATACTTTAGCATTTTTTTGAAGAAAAGTCAAGTCGGGACCTTTCTTTATTTGCAGGGCGTACAGGAAAAGATTTGATGAATGAGGCAGCCTTTCAACGCGGATGGATACCGCATCAAGCATTCATTTTCGCTTTTTTTTGGGAAAGCGCCTTGATTTTACCAGAAAACGGAGTATAGTATAAAACATACCTTTTGAACTGTAGCGGAGAGATGCCTGAGTGGCCGAAAGGAACGGTTTGCTAAACCGTCGTAGGGGTCAAACTCTACCGGGGGTTCGAATCCCCCTCTCTCCGCCATTTTTATTTTAAATTTGAGCACAAAATCCTGTGAAATGGGAGAAACGGGATTAAATCGTTTGTGCCTAAAACTGTGTCAGATTCCAGTTGTAAAGTATTACTTAACTACTCCTGACTTCCAACTGGTTACAAATTGTAACGGGTTGAACCGGGCAACTACTAAGGATTTCTTAAGGGTTCGATTTTCCGGTTTCACGCCATGCTGTAACGCAAATCCAAACAAAATGGGCAAACGTTTCCTTTTGAGAAACAGATTCCCATAGACGGTACACGAAAGCACCATAAAGGGCGATAGAAAGCATCTCCGCGCGCGCGTTCGCCGTGGCATTAGATTCCCGTAGACGGTTCCATTTGCCGATAAACGGGCGCGGGTTTCTCTAAACAGTTTCGTGCATGTAAGCATTTGAACGGAGAGGGCAGAGAATTTTTATTTTTGCCGATGTGCTATATTTTCCTATAAACGGTCATAGATTCCGTTATATTCCGCTATCATCTGGCAATAGATTCCCATAGACGGAAACGGAATCGTAACTTAACAAGGAAACGGAAACGAGCATGGACGAGGTCGAATTTAAGGAAAACGCGGTTTACACCACGGAACAGGTGGCGAAGATTATCCACCGGAACACAAAGACGGTGCGCGCGCTGTGCAAGCGCGGGGACATCCCGGCGAAGTGCGACAGGGGCGGCTATCTGATTACGGGGTGGATGCTGCGGGCGTATCTGGAAAACCGGATATGCGTCAAAGAACCGTGAAACCTGAAATGTCAAATAAATTTCACCAAGAAACTTGAAAATAGTTGTACTGCGTTTCAAGTCAAAACAATAAACCATGTGAAATATTGCACAAAGGGGTTACGATATGGAGAAAAAAACGAAACGAGGGCGGCCAAGACTGGCGAAAAACTGGACGGCGGAATTGCTGGCGGAGCGTTCGAGGGAGTATTTCGACAAGTGCGACGCCCGGACAAAGACGGAATACGACAAGGATGGATGCGGCTACGAGGTGGCGAATCCTGAACCGTACAGCATTGAAGGGCTGTGCGTGTACCTTGACATCACGAGGCGGGAGTTTGACGGCTGGCGGAAGCGGAAGGATGCGCTGGGCGAACGTGCGGAGAAAGTCCACCTGAAAATCACGGCGAACCGCATCACGGGCGCGCTGGACGGGAAGCAGAATCCGAGTTTCGCGCAGTTCATGTTAAAGAACAACGCGGCGGAGCATTACAGGGAGAAAGTCGAGGTCGAAAACACCGTAAGCGAGCGGGCGGCCAACATGTTCGATGAATGGAGCAAACAATGGGCGAAACTGAATTCGGCAGCCAGAAATGGCGATTGAATCACCTGTACCATATCATTGACGAGCAGGGGCAGGACGTTGAGTTTAAGATGCGTCCGGCGCAGGAAGCCTTTTTTGATTCCATGTGGTACTACAACATCGTGCTGAAAGCGCGGCAGCTGGGCTTTACCACGCTTATCGACCTGATCGGATTGGATATGGTGCTGTTCCGGCAGAACTTCACGGCGGTCATTATAGCGGAAACGAGGGAAAAGGCGGCGGATATCTTCGGGCGGAAAATAGCCTATCCATACGAGCATCTGCCGAGCGAACTAAAAGAATGGTGTCCGGTCGTTGCGAGTTCGGCGGACGGCAAGATGTCATTCAAGAACGGCAGCACCATCGAAGTTATGGTTTCCGCACGTTCGGGGACGTGCCAGTTTCTCCATATCTCCGAATACGGCCCGGTCTGCGCGAGACAGCCAGCGAAAGCGAGGGAAATCAAGACAGGCTCCCTGCCCGCAGTTCACGCGGGAAGCATGTGTTTCGTGGAATCGACCGCCATGGGGAACAGCGGATACTTCTACGATATGGTCATGGAAGCGAACGCGAAGCGGCTGGCCGGGCGGACGCTGGGCGAGCAGGAATTCAAACTGCACTTTTTCCCGTGGTGGCTGAATCCTGAATACAAAATCGACCAGACGGATATCGTGATTCCCGGTCGGCTGAACAAGTATTTCGATGACCTGTATTCCCGGCACGGCATCGAGTTGACCGATGAACAACAAGCATGGTACGCGGTTCAGGAGCGTACGCAGCATGAAGATATGTGGGCGGAATATCCGTCCTATGTCGAGGAAGCCTTTAAGGTGGCGCAGGACGGCGCGTATTATGGCCGCTGCTTCAACGATATCCACCGGGAAAACCGCATCTGCCGCGTCCCATACGAGCCGGATTTACCCGTGTTCACGGCGTGGGACCTCGGCATGTCGGACGAGACTTCCATTTGGTTTTGCCAGTTTCTCGGCAAGGAAGTCCGCGTTATCGACTACTACGCGAACAACGGCGAGGGTCTGCCGCATTATGCCCGAATCCTACGGGAAAAGGGGTACAGATACGGGCGGCATTTCGCGCCGCACGATATCGCAGTCCGCGAACTGGCGTCCGGTATTTCCCGCCTTGAATCGGCCAAGAAACTCGGCATCAATTTCGAGCGCATCAGGACGAATCTGGACGTGATGGGCGGAATCGAGAACTGCCGCGAAATGCTGGGGTATTGCTGGTTCGATGAAGTGAAGACGGACGAGGGGCGGAAATGCCTCGAAGCGTACAAAAAAGAATGGGATGAGAAGCATAATTGCTACAAGACCCAGCCGCTTCACGATTGGGCGTCCCACGGCGCGGATGCGTTCAGAACAATGGCGCAAGCATGGAAACAAGGCTTGTGCGGGGATGCGACGTCTCCGGCGCGTCTCAAAGTAACAGGGGGATTGAACAGAAAATGAATATCACGTTCGTGCCGAGCAAGGAACCGTTCGTTCGGGATGAAGTCACAATGTGGCATGCTGAACACGGCTGGCTGTGGAACATTGACGTAGACAACGTTTTTGTCGGGACGCTGTTCTGTACGCTGTTATGCGGAGACGGGTGCTTTATCCATTTCAAGGCCGGAAAGTACATGCACGTCCCCGGCGTGATTATTTTGGCCATCATGAAGAAAGCCATGCGGATGCTGTCGGCGGAGTGCGACGTTATCTTTGCCAGCATCGAGACGCGGAATCAGAAACTAATCCGCACGGCTATCCTTCTGGGATTCGAAATCATTGACGGCGGCGGCTGGACGCGGGACGGCGTTCCGGTGACGCTGCTGAAATATTACGGGCGTTCTTTATGCTATTGTAATACAGAAACCAACCAACAGCGAAAGGAGCTGACCAATGGGAACCAAAGCCGCAAAAGTGAAAACCCCTGACGACCCTGACCCCACCCCGATGACCGCGAGCGATTCCACGCAGGAAGTGGCCGGAGCCGCGCGCGCCGAGCGGAAGAAAAACGCAAGGAACTACGGGCGGAATCAAACGATACTGGCCGGAAACACGGCGCAGGACAACCAGCAGAAGAAAACCATTCTGGGGGGCTGACCCATGCTTGAACCGAAAGATATCATCCGGCGATACAACGCGCTGAAAGCCAAGCGTGACGGGCTATGGCTGGAAGTGTGGCGCGAGGCGCGCCGTTACTGTATGCCGACCTACTCGGACTTTAAGACCGAGGGGGGAGTACGCGGGAAATACCTCTTCGACACCACCGCAATCGAGGCGAGGGAACGCCTTGCTGCCGGGATGTTCAACTGGATGGCTCCGCCTGATAAACGATGGTTTGAACTGGTCCCGCAGGACAACGAACTGGCGAAGGATGAAGAGGTCAAGGACTACTTCGGAGAGGTGACGCGGATTGTTGCCGTATCTCTGGCGAACAGTAATTGGGCGTCCATCCTGATTCAGGCGTTGAACAACATCGCTTGCGGCCTTGATGCCGTAGTCTACTGCGAGGACGGCGGCGACCAGAGCGTATTGAGTTTCACCTCGTTCCCGATTGAAACGGTGTGTTACAGCGAGGATTCGCGCGGGCATGTCGATACGCTTTTCCGTGAAGTGGAAATGACGGCGCGCCAGCTGATGCAGGAGTTCGAGGAAGACCATCTTCCTGACAAAATCCGCGAAGAGGCCGGAAACCCGGACAAGAAGGACACGAAACACAAAATCCTGCACGGCGTCTTTCCGCGCCACGACCGCGAAAAAGGCTGTCTCGACCGGAAGAACATGCCGTTCGCTGACGTCTACATTGACGAGGAATCCAGCACCATCATCTACGAGGGCGGATTTGAGGAATATCCGTTTGCGGTCTGCCGTTTCGAGAAGAGCGACAACGAAACTTACGGGCGCGGTCCGGGCGTGAACATGCTGCCGACCATCAAAATGGCCAACCGGATGTCCGAGGCGTACATTCTGGGGCGCGAACATCAGAGCGACCCGACCTATCTTGTGCCGGACGGTTCCCTTATCGCAAAGGATTTCAACCGTGACCCCGGCGCGGTCATCCCGTACAAGCCGGATATCAACGGCAGCAAGCCGGAAATGCTCCCGAACAACATCAATTTCGGGACGTTGTTCGAGGATATCGCCGCCATTGACGAGAAAATCAAATATGGTTTTTATTGGGATATTTTCGACCCGCTGGGCGACCTGAAACAGATTACCGCGACCGAGGCGGAAATCAGGAATGAAGGGAAGATGATTCCGTTCGCGCCTATCGCCGGGAATCTGCACAGCGAACTATTCCGCGTCATCATTCATCGCGTCTATGGGATATGCTGTCGGCGCGGGATGCTGCCGCAGCCGCCGCCGAGACTGGCCGAGAACCCGGATTACAAGGTCGAGTTCGTGAGCAAGATCGCGCTTTCCATCAAGAAACTGGAAACGCTGGGTTGGCTGCAAACGGAAGCCTCGCTTATGAATATCGCACAGGTGAAGCCGGATATCATCGACAACTTCGATACGGACGAAATCGCGCGGAGTATGGCCTTGGCCAACGGATGCGCTCCGAACTGGCTGGTGAACGAGAAAGACCGCGACAACACGCGGGCGGCACGGGCGGAAGCGGCGCAGCAGCAGCAAGCAGCGGAACAACTCCTTGCCGGAACTTCCGCGCTCGGCGCGAACCTCGGCAAGACGCCGGAGAAAGGCAGTCCGCTTGACGCGGTTATGTCGGGCCAGGGCGTATGAGCGAAGACGAACTGAACAAATTGAGGCTGGCGTTTCACCTCGCATTTGACACGGACAACGGACGCGCAGTTTTGGCGGAGCTTGCGAACTTCACGCGGGCAGATGAAGCCGAATACTGCGCGGACGCCCGCAAAGATGCGTATATGCAGGGGAGACGTTCGGTCATGCTTCACATTCAAAAACTCCTGAAATAAGGAAAACACCATGTACCAAAAAAACGGAAATGAAATCCGGTCGGAACGCGGCGTTCTGGTGGCGACACTGAACGGCGATACGCTCGTCATGGCACCGGGCAAGAAATCGCAGGAAACGAAAGTCCGTGCGTTCCTTCAGGAAAACGGCGGCGCGGACAGCATCCCGGTCGAGGAAAGTGGTTCGTGCAATAATAGCACAGACCACGCGGACGCAGAGGAAGCGGAAACTCCGGGCGAGTTCAAGGCGAAAGTTTTTGTCGGGGATATTCCGATTGAACACGTCAATGCCGCGAAGCAGCAGGACGCGCCTCAGACGGAAGCGGAATGGCTGGTTGATTCGATACCGGAAGAGGAACTTCCGCCGTACAGCGCACAAATGGGCGTCAACACTCCGGGCTTCGGAGATTACATCAAAAAACACAAACTAAACAAGGAACAGACGGAAGCTCTTATTAAGAGAATCCGCCACATGAAAGGATGGTAAACATGCCGGAAACACTTTTGAACGGAACACCTGAACCAGCGCAGACGGTCGTACAGCCGAATCAGACCATTACGGGCGGGGAACAGCAGACCAATCCGCCGCCGCAGACCGCGCCGTTCGATTTCAAGACGATGCTGGGAGACGCGGGGGAATTCTCCGCGAACTGGCGGGAAGGACTGCCGGAAGGAATCCGCGGCGAACGCTGCCTTGACAATATCAAGAACATCGGCGCGCTGGCGAATTCGTATGTTCACGCACAGCGGGCAATCGGCGCGAACAAAGTGGCCCTGCCGAACGAGAACAGCACGGAAGAGGATTGGGCGGCCTTTTACAAGGCTTGCGGGCGTCCTGACGGAGAAAACGACTACACCACGGACGGCGTGAAACTGCCGGAAGGAATCACGCTGGACGCCGACAAGGTGAACGAGTTCCGCAAATTCGCGTTCGCCAACGGATTCAACCAGAAAATGTTCAACGCCGCGCTTGCGTTCGATGTCGAGCGCGTCCAGCGGCAGAGCGCAGAAGCGGAAGCGGCGGCGCAAGTTGAGTACAACGAGACGCTGACGAAACTGAAAACGGACGAAACGAGCGGAGAACTGCGGCGGCAGTACGGCAACGACTTCGCCACGATGGACGCTGTAATCAAGCAGTGCAACAAGGCCATGCAGACGTTCGGGCTGACGGAAGTGGCGGCGAAAGCCGGACTTCTGAACAACTACCAGTTTATTCGTGCTATGGCCGGAATCGGCGCAAGCATGAGCGAAAGCCGCATCAAGGGGAACGATGCTCCGCATCTGACTTCCGACCCGGACGCCCGCCTGAACGAAATCCTCGGCAATATGAACGACCCGTACTATAACAAAGAACACCCGATGCACGAGGCCCGTGTACGCGAGGTTACAAGCATTCTCACAGCGAAAGCAAACGCAAGCAAGAAGTGACCCGCCTTAACCGGGGAACGAGAAGAGGCCCGGATTCAGCCATAGGCGCGCGGCGAGACGATGCGCGGTCCGGGTACATTCCTTGATGCGGCACTGCACCGCATTTTTGCGAATCGTCTTATGCAGTCGGCCAGTCGGATTTTTGGCATTTCTCCGGCTGGCCTTTTTCGTTGAAATATTTGATGCGGGCGTGATGCTATATTGATAGCAGAACGACCACAAAGGGGGCAACTCCAGCGTGAATCCCTGACGGCGGTTCTATTCGGGACGGCGGTTCCGAATAGTGATCCGGCAAACCGGGCAACCACGAAAGTCATCACGCAAAAACCAAACCTCTCTACATCAGGAGACCCCAACAATGGCAGAACTTGAACTCAACTTTGCCAAGCAGTACGGGAGCAACGTCTATACGATGGCGCAGCAGAAAGGCAGCCGTCTCCGTTCTTTCGTGACTATCGAAGAAATGCGCGGTGAGAAGAGACACTTCGACCGCGTCCACCCGACCGCCGCCGTCCGCAGCGACAGCAAGTACGGCGACACCCCGCTGATTCCCACGCAGTTCGACCGCAGAACCATCCACGCCCGTGAATACATCTGGGCGGATATGGTCGATTGGCAGGACGACCTCAATCTGTTCATCGACCCGACCAGCAACATCGTCCGCATGGGCGGTTTCGCGCTCGGAAGGATTATCGACGACATCATCATCGAGAACGCTTTCGACGGCGTTTCCTATGAAGGCAAAGACGGCCTGACGACCGTGGCTTTCCCGGACGCGCAGAAGATTGACGTGACGACTGGCGGCTCCGCCAGCAACGTCGGCCTGAACGTGGAAAAACTCATTCAGGTCCGCAGCAAATTCGGCCTTGCCGACATCGACCTTGACGATCCCGAAAACAAGGTCTACATGGCCGTCACCCAGAAGCAGATTGATGACCTCGTTCGCGGCACGGATATCAAGTCCCGCGACTACGACGCCATCCGCGCGCTGGGCGAAGGACGCACGAACAGCTTCTACGGCATCGAATTTGTGACGACCGGACGCCTGAAAAAGGTTTCGGACGGCGGAACCGGATTCATCCGTACCTGTGCCGCGTGGTGCAAGAGCGGAATCATCCTCTGCATCCCGAAGGAAATCAGCATGAAGGTCGAAACCCGCGCCGACAAGTGCGACAACTGGCAGGCCCTCGCGAAGATGAAGGCCGGCGCCACCCGCATCGAGGACGCAAAAGTCATTCAGGTCTTCTGCGAAGAAGCCTAAGGAAAGGAGCTGAACCATGGCAATTATCCAGTCCAATGTCGCGGCCAAACAGACCACGATCGCCCTTGATTCGAAGCTCGGCACCACGGAATTCGGCGGACGCGTCCGCCTGATTCACGGCGTCGTCACGACCACGAACGGCGCAGCCGGAACCATCATCGAACTGGCGCGTCTGCCGAAAGGCGCGCGTCTCCTTCCGCAGTCCCAGATTCACTTCGAGGCCGGGCAGAATGCCAGCCTCACGGTGAAAGTGGGCGACGCTCTGGACGATGACCGGTATTTCGCGGCGGCCGCACCCGGCGCAAGCCAGACCAGCAAGAATCTGACGGCAAACGTTCTCAACGATTACGTCTGCCCGGAAGAAACGATGGTCTTCATGACCACCGGCGCACAGGCCCTGACGGCGAACAAGAAGATCACCTTCGATCTTTTCTACGTCATCGACTAAGACCCCTCGGGGGCCGTGAGCTCTGGTCCAGCTCGTTTCCTACGGCCCCCTTTTTTCCATTTTAACGTCCGCGAGGTGCAAATTGAATTCCGTTGAAATCTGCAATCTTTCCTTAATGATGATTGGGATGCCAATTATTACGTCATTCGATGATGAAAACACAAACGCGCGGATGTGCAAGAATTTCTTTCCCGTAATCCGGGACAGAGTGCTTCGGGATCACTCGTGGAGTTTCGCCCTTTCCTACGAGGATATGAACACAACCACGGAAACAAGCCCGGAGCCTGATTTCCCGTTTGTCTGCGCCAAGCCTTTCGACCTTATCCGCATTCTGGAAGTGGATGACGGCGAGGAATACAGGCTGGTCGGAAACCGCGTTCTGACGAAGCGGAGTGGCGCGCGGATTAAATATGTGCGGCGCGTGGAAGACCCGGAGCAGTTCGATGAACTTTTTATTGAGGCCTTGCAGTACGCGCTTGCCGCCGAAATCGTGATAACAAACACGCGAGACGTCCAACTTGCGAACTTCTACCGAAACGAATACGAACGGCGTCTTATTGTGGCGCGCAGCATCGACAGCGCGGAGAACAGGCACGACATGAAACCGCGCCCGCGGCGCAGCCATTGGATTGAGGCGCGAGGCGGCGGCGGAATCCCCTATCGGCGCGGGAACACCGTCTGGACCGAAGGGACAGAAGGTAAACAGATTGTGGAGGGATAAACCATGTCTTCCCTTTATCTCTCCCTCAATTCGTTCAACGCTGGCGAACTCTCCCCGAAGATGCTGGGGAGAAATGACGTTTCACAGTACGGAAAGGGCTGCGAACGTCTTCTGAATTTTTTTGTGACTCCCTACGGCAGCGTGGAACGGCGACCGGGAACATTCGACTGCGGCGAGGCAAAAGGAAGCGGCGCGGTTCGGCTTATCCGGTTCGTGGTTTCCAGCACGATTTCCTATATCTGCGAGTTCGGCAACCTGTATGTGCGGTTCTGGAAAGACGGCGCGCCCGTCCCGGCGACCGGAACGAGGCTTGAACTGGTGAGCGTCTACACGGAATCCGAACTTGGCGACATCCAGTTTGTGCAGAGCGCGGACGTGATGACCATTGTTCATCCGGCGCATCCGGTCTATGAACTGCGCCGGACCGCCGAGGACGTTTTCACGCTGACCCTAAAGGATTGGGAATACCCGCCGATGCTGGACCCGAACAATGACGACACCCTGAAAATCTCGGCGTCCGACCTTACCGGGACGGTTACGCTGACGGCAACCAGCAGTATATTCCTGTCCGGTCACGTCAATGCGTTTTTCGAACTGATTCATCCCCGGAAGAACAACAACATCAACAAGACCTTCACCGCAAATGGCACGAGCAGCACCCTTGAAGTCAAAGGATTCTGGTCGTTCTCCACACATGGAACATGGACGGGAAACATCAGCATCGAGCGCAGTTTTGACGGCGGGGACACATGGATTCCGTTCAGGACATATTCCAGCACGAACGACACGAACACGTCCACCAGCGGCGAGGAAGAGGAAGACGGCGTTCTGTACCGCCTGAAAATGGAAGACTACTCCGCGTCCAGCACCGGGACAATCAAGGCTTGCAAAGCCCGCTTCGTCAATCCGGGCTTCATGCAGACGGGCGTTGTGAAGATTACGGCGGTGTCGTCCGGCACGAGCGCGACGGCAACGGTCATCAAGAAGCTGGGCGACACGGCGGCAACGGCGGAATGGAGCGAGGGCGCATTCAGCACGCTCCGAGGCTTCCCGCGCAGTATCGCGTATTATGAAGAGCGCATGATGTTCGGCGGGACGGCGTTCAAGCCTCAAACCGTATGGGGAAGCAAGACCGGGGATTGGGACAACTTCCTTCTGGGCGACAAGGACGATAACGGGCTGTGTTTCACTCTGGCCAGCGACACGATAAATGAAATCGGCTGGATGTGCCAGCATAACGCGCTGGTGATCGGAACGGCGGATTCGGAATGGACGCTGTCAGCATCCAGCAACGATTCCGCGCTGACGCCGACCAATTTCCAAGTGAAGCGGCAAAGCGTCTACGGAACAAGCAAAATCCCCGCGCTGATGGCCGGGGAGACTATTCTATTTGTGCAGCGCGGCGCGCGCAAGGTGCGGGAATTCGTGTACAGCTGGGAAAAAGAGGGCTACAACTGCCCGGACATGACGATTCTGGCCGACCATATCACGGCGGGCGGCGTGGTTGAAACGGCGTTGATGCAACTCCCCGACACGATTCTATGGTGTCTGCTGTCGAACGGAACGCTGGCCGCGCTGACCTACGAGCGCGAACAGGAAGTAGTCGGATGGCATCGGCATGAACTGGCCGCAGGACAGATTCTTTCTATCGCGGTGGTGCCGAATGGAAGCGAAGACGTGCTGTATCTGGCCGCCTCGCTGAACGACAGCGTCCGCATCCTGAAAATGGCGTCGCGGAACGACACGTTCTTTGTGGACTACGGGAAGAGGACCACGGGAAGCGGCATTTCCGGCTTTACACTGGAAAGCTATCTGTCCGAAGAGGATATTCAGGTGGTGGCAGACGGCGCGACAGAACTCAACTACACGCGGAGCGGGACGACCGTGACGCTTGACCATGCGGCGGCGTCTTCTGTCGTCTACGGCCTCGGCTACACCAGCGAACTGACGACCATGCCGCTTGAAATCGAGATGCAGAACGGTCAAAGCCTACTTCGGAAGAAGACGGTCGGAGAAATCCGGCTCCGGTACTACAACAGCGTCGGCGGCGAGGCGAAGAGCGGGGAATCTGAATGGCAGATGATTCAGTCCCGCGACGTGATTCTGGATAACCTTGACAGTGCCATCACCCTGAAAAGCGACGTCTCGCTTCTGAATCCATCCAGCGGATATTCCATGGTGTCGAACGTGAGCGTCCGGCAGAAAGACCCGATGCCGTTCAATCTGACCAGCATTGTCGTGACCTACGAGGTGGTGGAGAAATGAGCGGATTCCTTATCGACAACATGACGCAGGAAGACGCGGAACAGTCCATGGAATGGATGGACGCCCGCGTTCGTGCGGAGTGCGGCGAACACGCGGCGAACTATCATTTCCCGCGTATGTGGATTCCGCAGACCGGGCTTGTGGTGATGAACGAGAAACACGAACTTCTGGCCGTGGCGTTCGTCTACTTCGAGAAAACGGCGGCTATCGCATATTGCGGCTGGCTGGTGGCGAATCCGAGGAATACCCCGCTGGAATCCCACAGGGCAATCCGGCTTCTGGTAAACGCGATTCCGGCCTATGCGCGGCAGAACGGAGCGAAATGCCTGCTGACGTGCTACGGGAACCGCGGATTAAACCGGATTCTTGACCGTTCGGGATTCCAAAACGGAGAAACATGCGAAACGAAATTCAAACTTCTTAACGAGAAAGGATAAAATATGGCTATCTCACTTGGTACAGCTTTGACAATCGCGACGGCGGTGGCCGCAACCACGGCAATCGTCGGCGGTGTGGTCGGCGGCGTCGCTGGCATCCAGCAGCACAATCAGGCGCGCGCCAATGCGGAAATGCAAGCGGAACAGGCCGAATACAATAAACGCCTCGAAGAGCGCGAAGCGAGCCGTCTGGAACGGGAAAACGATGAAAACGCGCGGCGGCAGCGCGAGCAAAGCGAATACCTGAAAGCCCAGCAGCGGGCTTTACTCGGCAAATCCGGCGCAGCCATGACCAGCGGAAGCCCGCTGGCGATCCTCGGCGCAACGGCCATGAACGAGGAACTGAAAGTACAGGACGCGCATGTTGGCGGGTATCAGGCTGTTCAGAACCACAGGGAACAGGCGAAAATGTACCAGTATCAGGCTGGCGTCGCGCGCGCACAAAAGCCGTCCGGTTCTTCCCTTGCCCTGTCTCTGGTCGGACAGGCAGCCGGAACGACCGGGAAAGTGGCCGGAATCGCCGGGAACTATGTGACGCAGCGCGCCGAACTGAAATCCAATGGACTTTGGGGAAGAAGCATCTGGGGGTGAGCTATGCCGAGAATTCCGATGAGCGAACGCGGGTATGTCCCGCATGTTGAAAACGGTGTCCGTATGCGCGGCGCGCCGGGCATGGACTTCGGTATGGATACGTCCCGCGCCTTGCGGGATGCCGGAAACGGCCTCGAAGATCTCGGACGCGGTGCGCTGGAGTTATATGCAGCCGGGCGGGAATTCGTGGAGCGCGAGGCTGACACACAAAACAAGCTGGCCGCGACAAACGCGCGTAATCTGTACCGCGCCATCAACGAGGAACTGGAAAACAGAATGGCCTCGAATCCAGCCGATTTCAAGGAATATTCCAAATGGGCGGACGAGGCCGACCAGCGGTATCTTGACGAGGTGCGGCAGTACACGGAACAGATGACGACGCCTTTCCGCAACCAGTTCAACGCGGAAATGGAAGGTATCCGCATCGACAGTTTAAGCCAGCGGAGAAAAATCGGGATTCAGGCGAAAGTCACGGCTGACTACAACATGATGCAAACGCTCCTGAAAGACGCGGCACAGCGCGGAGACGAGGCGGAATATAAGCGGATTCTGGACGAACACAAGGGAACGCTGATTTCGGAAGAGGAATACAACATCCGCAACGTGGAATACGGCAAACTGGCCGACAGCGCGGCGGCGAAACGGCTGGTTGACGCGGCGGCTGATTCCGAATCTCCGGTTCAAGCCAAATCGATTCTGGAACGCCTGAAAGAGCGCGATTCGGACGGCAATTTCGTGAACTTCAAGAACATCACGGAAGACTACCGCGACCAGCTTATTCGCGTGGCAAAGACCGCCAAGACGCAGAAGGAAACGGAGCGGGACGCCCATGTTCTGGCGGAAATCAATCAAGGCCGCGTCCCGACCGAAGACAGTCTTATCGCCGCGAAGGACGCCGATATCATCACCGAGGAACAATTTAACCGCTATATGGGGTGGGTGAAGTCCTACAACTCGGCAATCGCCAGCGCGGAAAAGGCCGCAAAAGCCGAGGCGAAAGCGGAGAAGAACGAGGCGAAACAGGCGGCCAACGAAGCGAAGCGTTTGCAGCGTGAACAGGAAACTATCGAGAAAGACCACTGGAATTATAAAATCTCCAACACATGGTTTTCCAGCGACCCGAACGCGGCATGGGCGCAGCGTGAGCAGATTTGGAGCGAAATCCTGAAATCCGTCAATGATTCCTCTGATTTGAACGAGCTGATGAAACATCTTGATTCGCAGATGCAGGACGGACTATCCGGCAAGAGCGAGTTCACGACCCCGGACGGGAAACTGGTTCAGCAGTATATCGAAAAGTCCTATCGGGACGGCGTTCAAATCAAGGGGCTTTCTTATGACCCGTCCGGCCTTTTCAACAAAGTCAAAGACCAGAAGTTTATGCAAGCCCGGTATTACGAAATCCACGAAATGGCGCGGGAAATGCTCCGCAAAGGGAAAACCGGAACCGAAGTCATCGAGGAAGTAAAGAAGCGCGTTGGTCAGCTGAATGACGGCGAAATCAAGTTCATCATGACGCCGCGCTACATCCGCGACAAGGCGCAGACCGGATTCAGACCGCAGCCGGGCGACACGTTCGGCGGCTACATTTTCAAGGGCGGCGACCCCGCCGATGAAAGAAGTTGGAGTAAAAAATAATGGATAACAACATCAAACCGTGGGAAATGTTCGGCGGCGGAACTGCGCCGGCGCAGGATAACAGCGAAGACGTCAAGCCGTGGGAATATTTCGCGGAGCAGCGGAAACAGCAGAACGGCCCGACACTGCGGGAGCGCGCGGCAATCCGTGACAGTTTCGTGGAAGACCCGCTTGCATGTGTTCCGGCAGAGAACCGCGCGGCTATCGAGGCAATTTTACAGTCCGACCCAGCTGGCGCGGAAGAGAAGAAAAAGCGTATCGCGCTGTCCCGCTATTACAGCATGAACCACCCGGAAGCGGCGGATTTCGTTTTTGACAACCTTGAAGCGGCCATTGAGAAGTTCGAGGGGAAACCGATGTCCGTGGAACAGGCTTACAACAGTATCGCGCAGATTTACCAGCCGAAAGCGGAGAAAGGTTTTTGGGAGAACCGCGCCGTGGCGGCAGTCGTCGAGGGCGAAGGGGAAGTTGCCAAGGCGACGTTCAACACGGCGGCGTTTCTGGCAAAACTCTTTGTATGGGGCGCAAACGAGAACGCGCGCGCCGAACTTATGGCGCAGGGGCTTCCGCAGGCCGCCGAAATGATTCCGTCCGGCGAAAAGGCCGGGAAGGATGTCGAAAATAAAATCCGAGGCGTCTACAAAGAGCATTACGAACCTATCCGGGAATGGGCGGCACAGAACATGGATTTGCCGGAAGACTGGATGACCAATTCGGATTCGTTCGGGGACTGGCTGGCAAATGCCGGAATCGCCGTTGTGAATTACACCCCGCAGCTGGCCGCGCAAGTCGGTCTTGCGGCCACAGGCGTCGGCGCCACGGGAATCGGCGCGGTTTACGGCATCGGCGGGTATTATGACGCGCGGGACGAATACGGCATGGACGAAGGGAAAGCGTTAATTTATGGCTTCGGCATCGGCCTGATTAACGGCGTCCTCGAAAAGATTACGCTCGGCATTGTCGAAGGGAAAGTTTCGGAAAAGGTCGCGAAAGAAGGAATCAAGAAGGGGCTGGCCGGATTCCTGAAACATTACGGATTCGCGGCGGCGAAAGAGGGCGGAGAAGAAACCCTTGAAGAGATCGCGGAAAACATCCTCGATATTGCTATGGGCGTGACGGACACGACCAATTTCACAGAGTCCGATTATATCAAGGCAATCTTCAAGGGCGTCCCGGAAGCGGCGTTTCTCGGCGCGGTAACTGGCGGACCGCTGGCCTATGATTCCTATAACAATCTTCGGGAAGTCGCAGAGGCGACCGAGGCGGCGCGGGAAAAAGTCAGCACCCGCATCCACGAACTGACCGAAAAAGGCGAACTGACCGAAGACGAGGAAAAGGAACTTGGCTTACTGCATACAATCGAGGATTCCGGCGACCCTATGCAAGCAAGACAGGCCGCCATTGAACTCGGCATTATGGACGATGCCAGAGCAATCGAAGAAGAGGAAGAAGACGCCGAACTAACGGACGAAGAGCGCGAGAAACGCGCGGCGGCCAAACGGGAACAAAACGCAAAAGAGGGATTGAACAGTTATCTGTACCGGCATGAAGTCAAATGGAATATTCAGGACACTATTGACCGCGTAAACGAAGTAGCAAAACAGTTTCCGGGGATTCAGATTCGTGCCGTTGAGAAATTTGATGATTTGCCGGACGAGGCAAAACTTGACGCACAGATTCGAGGCGTTGACCCCGCGTATATTCGCGCCACATGGTGTGACGGTGATGTCTTTGTTGTTGGGAAAACAACCCCGCCAAGTGATGTGGAAAAACGGATTCTACATGAAGTCATAGGACATGCTGGGCTTCGGCGCGTTTTCGGTGAGAAGTTTGACAGTTTTCTTGACGACGTGTATAAAACGCATCACGAGGAAATTGCGAAAATCGGCCTTTCCGATCTTTACAACACGACAGACGAAACCGTGGAAGGACAGCGTTATCTTGCGGACGAATATCTGGCGAGGATTGCAGAATCGAATGTCAAACCGAGTTGGTGGAAAGAATTTCTTTCTACAATACGCGACTTCCTGCGGAAGGTCTTTCCGAACATCCATTTCTCTGACGCCGATATCGAACACGCGCTGATGCGATCCGCGCGCGCCATGCGCGCACAGCGCAAGAATCCCGGCGCGGCACGTTTCAGCATTTCCCCGGTTTGGACGGGAAGCGCGGCGGATTACGGCCAGCCAAGCCTGAACTATGTCGGCACCGGAGAGGGCGCGCAAGTGTACGGCTGGGGGCTGTACGGAAGCACCTCGCGCGGGGTTGCGGAGTGGTATGCGGAAACCGATGTTGACAGAAAAGGAATCGGGACGCTCCGCAAGTTCGTCTTTGACGGCGTTCCAATCTCAAACAAGACCGATATTGACGAAAAATCCTTCCCGAATCTTTCCGAAGAAGAACGTTCCATTCTCCGAATGGCTTGGAACATTATCTACGGACGCAGAAACAGAATCAGCCGCGCCGACCTTGAAAACGAACTGTATCAACAGACGGAAGACAATCTGAATTTTTCCAAATTCCTCGGTGAAAAGGTTGACCGCGAACAGACATTTGCCGCAGCAGAAAACGTGCTGTCGAAAATCGAGATTACCGATATCGAGGAAACGAAGCCGCACAACCTGTATAAACAAACGTTCTGGCCGGACAAGGAAGAAAATCTGCTGGATTGGGATGAGACTATTCCCGAAGAACAGGCAAACCAGATTCTTGACGCCCTTGCGAAAGAGCATGACAATCCCCGCCTGATTGATTATGTAAACGCAGAGCGCGGCGTTGACGCGGCGATTGACGGGGAAGAATTCGAAAAAGAATTCTATTATGCGCCGGACGTGATGCGCGATTATCTGGAAAAATATCTTGATTTCTACGAGGCACAAGGGAAATATGTCTACAAACAGCTTGCGGACGTATTCAATTCGCCCAAAGCAGCGAGTGAATTCCTGTATCGTGCCGGGATTGACGGTATAACGTACATCGGGGATTCGTCCCGCGAACAGAACTATGTCGCGTTTTCCGACAAGGATATCCGCGTAGACGAACATATCCGGTTTGCCTTAATCGGGGAAGACGGCGCGACAAGAGCGCAGATGAATCTTGACAATCTGAACCGCGCGAAAGAAATGGAAAAGGCCGGATTCGACCGGAAAACAATCTGGGCGGCGACCGGATGGGAACGCGGGAAAGATACCTACTGGCGCATGGAAGCGCCGGACGTGCGCCTGAAAACGGACGAACTGACCGCGGGCGGGAACTATAACGCCCTGATCGACTATGACGGCCCTGTGGACGGATATTTCAGCGCACCGGAACTTTTCAGCGCATATCCCGACCTGAAACAATACCGTATCGCCGTAGTCCCGCTTCCTCGCGGGGAAGCGGGGTATCACGACAAGAAAAACAAGATTATCGCCATCAACAAGACGCTTCTGACCGACCACGACTTTGACGCGCTGAACGATATGGAAGCGGACAAACGCGACGCGAAAACGCCGGAAGAGGCCGCGCGCATCGAGGCGAATATCAAGGACTTGCTTGCAGACTTCGAGGAAAGTATCAACAATGTGCTTGTTCATGAAGTTCAGCACGCAATTCAGCACATGGAAGGATTCTCCGGCGGCCAGAATCTTGTTTCCGTCCGTTCCATGACCGATTACGATGACCCGGCATTTCTTCAAGCCAAGACGGAATATAACCGGAAGCATGACGAATTTAAGGCCCTGACCGACCAGATTCCCAGCGGGTACGGCCTCTTGTGGACGATTGACGACTGGCTTCAACGTGATGTTTTCAAGGGGAACCGCGACTTCTATCAACACGCGGCAGACCTTTTCAAGAAAACCGTCCCCGAAAACGCCGACAACAGATTTCATAATTTCAGCGCGTTCCTGTGGTTGGCAACGGATTTGCACACCCTTGACGCGCGCATGAAATATCTTTCCAGCGATTTCAGCCGTTATCGCAGAAGCGCGGGAGAAGTCGAGGCGCGGAACGTGGAAATGCGGAATCTGAAAATGCGGAGCGATCCCGAATTCAACCGCAAACACGCGCCGAGCGAGACAGAGGACGTTCCGAGAGAAGACCAGATTGTTCGTTTCAGCGTGGCGGAAACGGGTGAGGACGTGCGTTTCAGCATCCGCGAGGAAGACCCGCCGAAGAAGACCTTGAAGGGCTATAAGGTTTTCGCAGTAAAAAAGAGTAAGCCGGGCGAACTGTTCCCGCCGATGGTGGCAAATCCGGGCGGCGAATCTACCCCGGTCGGCATCTGGCTCAACGCGGACGCCGCACCGCGCGCGGCAGACAGCAAAACGGGGCGGAAACGGGTACAGGCCGGGGGCAAGGGAACGAACGTTGGAAAACAGACACTTGCCTATCGTCCCGGCTGGCATCTTGGAGAAGTCCCGGTTGCGAACCAGTTTATGACGAAAAACCCGGAAACAGGAGAAAAGGACCTTTTCCCGGATAATTTCGTGTGGGCGGAGTGCGAGATTGCCGCAGACGTGGACTATCAGCAAGAGGCCATGAGCTACGGATATAACAAGAACGGGAATTTCGAACACGCGAAAGCCGGACTGCCGCGCGTCCCGAAAGACGGATTCTATCGCTACCGGACGAACCCAGACCCGAAGACGGAAGCATGGATGATTACCGGGGCCATGAGGGTGACGCGCATCCTTGACGATGCCGACGTGGAAGAAATCCTGAAAAAAGCAGGACGGAAACCGTATAAGCGGAAGGGCGGCGCGATTGATCTGGAATCGTTCGGGCTGGAAAAAGGCGACGTCATCAAGACGCGGTTCAGCGTTTCCCCTATCTATACCGGAAGCGCGGCGGACTATGACCAGCCGAGCCTGAACTATGTCGGGACGGGTGAAGGAAATCAAGTCTACGGGTGGGGGTTGTACGGTTCTTCCAGCGAGGATGTCGGGCGTGATTACGCAGAAGCAGACTATAATAGAAAATTTGGAACCGGATACATTTACTATAATGGAAAACCTTTAGATAATCTGACGGAATTTTACGATTCCGCTCCGCATAAAAATGAATATGATAGCCGTATCCTGCATATTATTTTAAGCGTTTTAAGACAAGATGCATACAATCTGTATTCATCTTCCGGTAAACCTGATATTAAAAAAGCAGCCGAACGTGTTGTTGGATTCTATACGGGGCAAGACCTTGAAAATTATCGCGCTGCCGCTCTTGACGTTTTTGATTTGGTAGAGAAAGGAAATTTGACATATAATCCCGTCATCGAGAACAAAAAGAATCTTTATAAACAGACTTTCTGGCCTAATCGGAATCAAAATCTTATCTATTGGGAAGAAGGATTCAATGCTACACAACGATTCCAAATCAAGGAACAGGCGAAAAAAGAAAATATCACCTTGCCGGATGATATGTTCCATTATCGTGATTTTGATTATAATTACGATATGCTTTCAGAGTTGCTTGGTTCACCGAAATCCGCGAGTGAATTTTTATATCGCGCTGGAATTGATGGGGTAACTTATATTGGAACCGCTTCCGGTTCTCGGAACTATGTGGCGTTTTCTGACAAGGATATCCGCGTAGACGAGCATATCCGTTTCAGCTTGGCCGGAGAAGACGAAAATCTGATTGCCGTTCACAACGTGAGCGAACAGAAACTTCGGGACGCCATCAAACTCGGCGCGCTTCCCGTGCCGTCTCTGGGAATCATTGACGCGGAGAAGAGCGATTTCACGGACTACGGGCGCATCACGCTCGTGGGCGACCGGGATCTGATTGACCCGAAGCATCCGAAGAACAAGGTTTTCAACGCGGACATCTACTCTGTGCGCCGGCCTGAAATCCAGCGGAACTACACGGAGCAGGATTTCGATCGCGCTCTGGAAGTTATCGCGCCGCACGAGCTGAACGAGCCCGACTCACACGATTCTATCCAGTACATCGTCAAGAAGCACCGCAGCGGTATGACGAGCCACGACTTCGTGGACGATCTAAAGGACGCGGACGCGGTGCGGAACTGGTACGTCGACACCCGCGACGGTGACGAGAATTTCGCCGACTGGTGGATTCGTGTGGCAGAACCGGAACTGGATTTGCACCCGGACGAACGTATTTTTGACGGCTTCACAAATTCCGGAAGACGGCGTTATCTGCCCGCGAACCTCGAAACCATCGTCAGGCTTATGACGCGAAAAGTAAAGGACAGCGAGGGATTTTTCTATGGCGTCGGCAACATCCGCGCGAACATGGCCCGCCAGTTCAAGAGTATTTCGGAAATCCAAAAGAACCGCGACAAAATCGTTTCCGGCGAAGACTACAAGAAAATCAAAGAGGATGTCACGCAGGAATTCAACGAGTTGCTGGACCACATCAACGCGAACATCACCGGAGACCACATTTCCCCGTCGTACGATACGGCAGCCGATTTACTCCGCGCCATGGCGGAAGGTCCGAACAAGGGGGAGAACCGGGAATGGCTTACCGAGGCATTGGGTAATTTCAGCAACCCGATCTACAAGGACATGGCTGAATTCCTGCTGAAACTCCGCGACTTGCCGACGCCGCTTTTCGAGGCGAAACCGCAGCGGGCCGTTTATCTCAACGAGTTCAAGGCGGCAGTCGTGCCGGAAGGTACGGCGAAAGATATCCTGAACGCGCTGGAAGAGGCTGGCGTAGACGTGTTCACCTACGCGAACGATGCGGCGCGAAAGGCGACGCTTCAATTCGTGACGCAGGAAAAGAAACTCCGTTTCAGCCTCGACAGCATGAGCGACGAGGATAAGCGGGATATTGTCGCCATCCTGAAACCGAAGTACGAGGGCGCGGATTTTGTGGAGCCGTCCCAGGTCAAATTCTATCTCGGCACGCTCGGAATCCAAATTGATGACGAGAACGATGCTTGGAGCCTGTACCAAATGGCCGGAATGGAAATCAAGGAAGAGAAGCAAAAAATCGCCGCGCAGAAGAAAAAGGCAAAAGAACGGGCGCGCGACCAGTGGATTCTTGAAAACTACGATATGATTAACAAGGCGCAGGAGTTCACGGGATACGGCGGCCTTGACATCGTTATCCGTCCGAGTATGCGCTTTGACGATGCGGACGAATGGCCCGGCACGTTTATCGCGAAAGAATGGCGCGAAAAGGGGAAGAAGAGGCCGCGCGGGAACCGCGAAAGCGAACTTCGGTACAGTCAATATCTGCGGAATCGTGATATTGCCCTGTCTCACGCGGACGGGAAAGCATCGGACGAACTGGCGCAGGAAATCGCCAATAAATACGGCGGCGACCCGCTGGATATCGAAGAAGCCCTGATTGAGACGTTCCGTTACCTGAAAAAGCCCGACCTCTATGCCGCGTACAAAAAACACGTTGAAGAGGAAAAATTCCGTGACAAACAGGCGGAAGAGGAATGGAAAGCGGAGCGAGAAGCGACCAGACAGGCGGAAGTCGAGGACACCGTAGTGGATTTGATTTCTCGCGGGGAACCGATTACGCCGGAGTACGCCGAGGCAAACCCGGATGTGTTCAATGAACTTTACAGGCAGTTCATGGAAGAGGAACCGCCGAAGAGCAAAAAGCCGTCTGAACTGAACCTTGAAACGATTAACGCCGCGCTTCAAAACGAGAAGGGCCGCGAAGAAGGATATGCGGCGGCGTACAAGGACGCCCGCGCGGCCTCGTGGAAAGAGTTTTCGAAGCGTCTGGGCGAACTCCGCGACGAGTTCTTGAAGGGAAACGCGAAGACGGCGCAGTTACAGCGCGACGCCATCAAGTTCGCGGAAGAGCATCTTCCCGAAGAACTGCGCGGAGAATTCACGCGCGGCATCGTGCGGCTGCTGGAATACGGGACCAGCCCGACCAAGAAATACCCCGAAGGGAAGCGTCTGGCCATGTATCACAAACTCATGGACGACATCCTGACGGCGAGCAAGAAGAAGCGCGCGGAAACGAGCATCGAGAACATCCGGGAAATGCTGGACGCCGCGAAGATGAAACGGAACTGGAAGGGTATTCCGGTGAGCATCATTCCGAGCGAACAGGCGCACGTTGACCGTATCCGCAAAATCGTCGACATGAATCCTGCGACGGTTGCGAACGCCGTGGACTACAACAACGAGCGAATCGCCGCGCTGGAAATGCAACTTGACAGCCTTTCCGCTGACGAGGACCGCGCGGATATCGAGGCGGAAATCAAGCAGCACACCGAGGACAACGCGCTTCTGGAAATGTTCGGGAATCTGCCTTATCTCCCGGTCGAACAGGTGAAGACAGCAGAAAACATGCTGAAAAACCTTATCAAGAAAGGCAAAATCGACCTAAAAACACAGTTGGGCGCGCGGTTTGCCGAGGCGGAGAAACTTCGCAGACAGGCGATTGATGACGCGACTTTCGGGAAAAACTATGTTCCCGACAACTCGGACGCGAAGAATCATCTGACCTACATGCTGAAAACATCCTCGCTTTCGAACTTGATGCGGATCGCGTCCGGGAAATCCATACAGGACTTTGACGACAGTTATGCGGGAAAACTCTGGAACCGAATCGAGGACAGCACCCAGACGGAACAGACCAGCACAAGACGGCTTCAAAACGACTTTGACGCCGCGCTGGAAGACTACGCCGGGGTGACCGGAAACGTTCTGGCCAAGATGCGGAAGAAGGGAAAACTGCTCCGCGAAATGAAGACCGTTACGAAGAAGACCGGAGTTTTCAAAACGGAGTATTCCCGCATTGTCAAGGTGGACGAGGCCGCCGTTACGGAAGGACAGCGGCGCAAGGTCGTCCGCGAAATGGTCCCTGTGGATGATTACGAATACATGGGCCAGAAGATGCCGGGCGCGCGTAGCATCCTGCGGGCAATCGAGAACGGCGAACCCGCGCTTATTCCCACCAAACTCGGCGGGACGCGCGAACTGCTGTTGGACGAAACAGGTGTTTTCTTCCTGCGGAAGCAGCTGGAAGACTATGACGCCGGAATCAAGCGCACTTATGAAGTCTTCACGGATAAAGGCGATCAGGAAGCCTATAACAAACTGCAAGAGGAAGAAGGGACGTACAAAATCATGCTCCTAAGCCACGCAGCGAACGAGAGCGCGGCGAAGGTGGAAGTCCCGCTTTCACAAGGCTCCGCGCTTCAAATCCTACTGACGTGGGAACAGGAAGATTTCCGCCCGAACATGCTCTGGAACGGCTGGACGGAAGAAAGCATTGAGCAGATTAAAAAGTTCCTGAAACCGGAGACGAAGAAGTTGGGAGAATGGATGCGCGACTATATCGCGAAGAACCGCGACGCTCTGGATGCGGAAGTCTACAACCGATACGGCGCGCATCTGCCGAAGAATCCGAACTACTGGCCGGGCGTGTTCCGTGGAAGCATGGCCAACGAACCGACCAGCGGGCCGCGCGGCGCGGGCATGATGACCATAAATCCGAGTTTCCTTATTGCGCGCAGATTCCACCTGAAACCGCTGGATATGGATGCGGATGCGTTCACGACGTTCTTCAACAACCAAATCGGTCAGGCACATTTCCTCGCGTGGTCCGACACCATCCGGCAACTCCGGGAAGTGTACGGCAACCAGCGCGTCCAGAAAGCAATCAACGACAACTTCGGGAAGGACGTGACGCGGGAAATCGTGGAGCAAATCGGGACGCTGGCGCGCGGCGGACAGATGATTTCGTCCGAGTGGTACAACAAGTACATCTTCAACGAACTGTACCGCTATTGGGTCCCGGCGAAAATCGCGGTCAACCTTTCCAGCATCATCAAGCAGGGCCTCGGCGTCCTGTCCTACACAAACGATGTGCCGATTATCCCGTTCGTGAAAAACCTTTCTAAAGCGAATTTTACGAACAAGGATTTCCGCGAGTTCGTGCGCTGGGCGAAAGATTCCGACTACATCAAGAACCGCAAAGCTGGCGGCCTCGACCGCGATCTGATTTACATGTTGAGCGACGCCAAAGACAGCAAGCAGTACAGCCCGATGATGGACGCGATTCTGGCGGCTTCCACATGGGGAACCAAAGCGGCGGACGTGTGGAGCGCGCTTCACGGCGGATATGCCGTCTACCAGTACGCGAAGGAACAGGCGAAGCAGCGCGGCCTTAATGAAACCGAGGCAGAGCGCGCAGCGCGCCGGGCATGGATGCGGGCAACGGACGAGACACAGCAAAGCGGGTATCTGAAAGACCTGAACTATTTCCAGCAGAATCAGGGCTTAATCCGGTATCTCACGGCGTTCCGCGCGAATCCCATCCAGCTTATGAACCTCGAACTTCGGACGCTCCGGGAACTCAAATACGGAGAGGACAAGGCGGCGGCCAAGAAGAAACTGGCGCGGCAGCTGCTCGTGAACCACATCGTAGTCCCGACCATGATGCAGTTCGTCACGGATATGCTCCGGTACGGGCTTGACGTGTTCGATGATGCGGAAATCGAGGACTACTTTATCGCGTGGCTGTTCGGCCCGTTTGAAAGCGGCGTCCTGTATTTCCAGCTGGCAAACAAACTGGTCAATATCGCCGCCGACAAAATCATCCGCGGCAAGTCCAGCGTGAAGTCCACGTTCAACGCCGTGCCGCTGGCCGAGGATATCGAGCGGGATGTTTCCAACCTTATCGAACTGGCCGGAGACGATGAAATCACGGCGGACGAGGCTATGGACGGCATCAAGGCAGCCGGAGACATCGGCATGGCAATCGGCGCATGGTACGCGCCGGCCGGACCTATCGGGACGGCGGTTTCCGCCCTTGCGACGCAGGGGAAACGCATCTGGAAACTCTTCAACAGAGACGAGGAAAACGGCGGAAATAAATGACGCGCGCAACATGCTATATTAACCACAACAACCGGAGAAGAAAACATGTTAGAATCCCCAATCGTAAAAGAGCAGTTCGTAATCGGCACGGATACCGTGTTTGATTTCGGCGTAAAAATCTTCGACCCCGCCGATGTGTCCTGTTACGTCTTTGACCCGGACACCAGTACGGAATACCAGCTGAACAGCGGGACGGATTTTTCTGTCGGCCTGAAACCCGGCACAACGGACTACGAGAACGGCGCGCGGATTACCCTGCTGACCGAACAGCCCGCGAACGGGAAACTCACCATCATCCGTTCCGTGGTCCCGGCGCAGCGCGTAGCCCTGCCGAACTTCGGAAAGATTCCGAGCGAATCGCTGGAAACGCAACTTGACCAGAACACGGCAGCCATCCAGCAACTTCACGAAACCGTGAAACTGTGCTATAAAATCCCCTACGGCCAGTCCGGGACGCTGACGCCATTGGATTCCATCCGCGACATCATTTCCGGCATGGGCGGCGGTGGCGGCGGTGGCGGCGCGATTACTTGGGTAGAATCGGCTGGCTATGCCGAAGCACTCGACAGCAATTTTGTCGTGCGAAGCGCGACCTTTGCAACGAGCGCGCAGTATCTCGGCGGCGCAACCAAAGCGCAGATTCTCGCGTCCGCAAGCAGTTCCACGGTGAACAGCGCAACGTACGCAACGAGCGCGACGCGTGTAGGCGGTGCAACGAAAGCGCAACTTCTCGCGTCCGCAAGCAGTTCCACGGTGAACAGTGCAACATCCGCGTCAAAGTTGGAGGGCGCAACGAAACAACAGGTCATTGATTCCGCTGTCGCATCCGCGGGCGGCGGTGGTGGGATGCAGTTTCCGAATTACGGAAGCCTAACAGGCGCGGCCTATAACTATATTTTCAGCGCGGGCAATAATACTTCAACGATTACATCCACAACAAATCTTGGCTCCGGTTCAAAGTATTATGCAATGGATAACGGCTATTTGCGCGTCTCTCTCAAAAACGCATCCGCGAACGGACTGGATTGTTTAAGGTGTTCCATCGGCGGGGTTGAAATCGCTTTGTTTGATGTGCAATCCGCGGGCGGCGGTGGCTCTGGCTGTCTCCGTGGTGCAACTCAAATCCTTCCGGTTCCAATGGGGGCAGATTTCAAGGTGTATTCGCTATCCGGGGATTGGGTGGGCGAGGTCCTTGTAAAATTCGACCACAGCGTAAGTCTGACCGCGCCGCCTTTCCCCTACGACGACCTCGATTAACCATCCAACATAGGAGACAACAACCATGCAAAAAGACAAATTCGGACGGACGCCGGACAGCATCAACTACGGCGCGGACAAGTTCATCGCCGTGGAGTGGGACAGCACATCCACGCCCGGCGTGACCTATCTCCGCGGGGATTACAATGATCCGTGCGTCATCCAGAAAATCGACAACAATACGCACACGATCACTTGGGCGGTCGGCAACTGGGCAGACCGGACGACGCTGACTTACGGCAGCGACAGAATCCTGAACGCGGGGGTGTAACATGGCAACGGGCGACGTGGTTCCGATTCGGGATTTTATCCTGAATGAAACCGTAATGAATCAAATGGAATACCTCGGCGTGACCGGGGAAATCAGCAGCGCGAAAGCGCGTCTGACTGCACTGGAAGAGGCCGTTCAAATCATTCAGGCGGGCGGGGAAATCCTCATGGGTTCCTACATCTGCAACGACTGGACGGATTGGGACGATGGCAACACCGTGATGTTCGGCGCGTGGACGGCCTCGGCATAACAGAAAACCAACTCAAAAACTCAACATAAGAGGTGCAAAAATGGCAAAGTGGGGAGTACCCAAAGCAACATCCGAAGACCGCAAGGCGGGAATCCCGCTGGCGGGTGAGGTCCTTTACGATAAGGACGAAAAAGCCCTTTACTATGGCGACGGCGCGACACAGGGCGGCGTTCCGCTTCACAACAGATCGCAGGAAAGCGCGTATGTGTACGGGCTGGACTTCGACCTTGCAACAACGGCGACGGCTGGCACGAAAGTCGTGTTGAACCACGCCTACGACTTCGCCGGAGCATCAACCGCGCTGCGGTATCACGCAGTCGACAGTTTCGCGCAGACCCCGGCGCATGCGTTTCAAGGCGTTCTCCGCGACCTTGAAAACGGCGTGAATAAATGCTTCCTCGATGTCTCCGACAGCACACACAAGGCGGACGGCACCGCGCTGACCGAGAACGAGAAGAAAGGAATCTGGACGGAAAGCGGCGGCGGCACGACGCTCGTGGACTTCATGTTGAGAATCCCGATCACCTATTGGCGCAAGGACACCTACACGGACGGAAGCGGCCACAATCCTGTCGTCTGGCTCGTTTCGAACGAACAGTTCGTTGATTCCGCTCCGCATCCGTGGTTCTTCACGGGAAGCGGCGGCGCGACGGCGCAAGTTCAGTACGTCGGCATGTTCAAAGGCGTCCTGACGGATTCGACCGGAACCCCGAAGACGCAGAGCGCGGAAAGCACCCCGGTTTCGTTTGCTTCCGGCGACCGTCTCCGCTCCATTATGGGCTACCGCCCGGCAGGATCCATGACCCGCGCAACGTTCCGCACGGCGGCGGGGAACAATCACGGCAACCTGACGAACATGCTTTTCCGCGAATGGCTGACGCTCATGGTCGCCATTGACGGCGGCAATCTCAACAGTCAGGCGGCCATTTCCTTCGGCTTCGCGAACTGCTCCGCATGGGATTACGCTTCGCTCCGCAAGACCGGACGCGCGGCAACATTCGGGCTTCAAAACGGCGAAGTCACCGCAGACGAGACGGAAGAAACGGGGCTTGACCTCGACCTTCTCACCATGAAGGACGGCGGAAGTATTTGGAACAACAGCGGAAGCCGCGTCGTGGCGTTCAACTGGCGCGGCCTTGAAAATCCGTGGGCGGCACAGTGGGAATTTGCGGACGGATGCCAGAAGTACCAGAACGCGACCGCGGACGATTATTCGCAGTCGGGCTACTGGACAACCAACGACATCAGCATCTATTCCAACTGCGACAGCGACATGGGCGCATGGCAGCAGGGCGAAAAGTTCCCGTCCCGTGGCTACACGGGTAACTCCTACGCGTGGGTCAACCACGCTTGGCCGAAAGCGGCGGGCTACATCAAGACGTTCGACACGGACAGCTTCTTTGCCATTACGATTGGCGGCGGAGCGGACACTTATTTCGGTGATTATGTGTACAATGATGCTAACGCCGGTGCGCGTGTCGTTTACTTCGGTGGGCACGCTGGCACCGGGGCTGCCGATGGCGTGGGCTACGCGGGCGTCAACTACGCGTTGTCGCTCTCGCACGCGGGCATCGGGGCCCGGCTGGCTGCGTCCGGCGAAAACGAATAACGTGGGGCGAAAGGGGCGAAAGGGGCGAGAAACGAAAAGCGAAACACGAAATCCCTGCATTCCGCTCTAAGCGGGATGCAGGGCGGGGAGCGAACTTCAGCCGGTTCCGGTGCGCGTGTCGTTTACTTCGGTGGGAACGCTAACAACGGGGCTAACGATGGCGTGGGCTACGCGAACGTCAACAACGCGTTGTCGAACTCGAACGCGAACATCGGGGCCCGGCTGGCTACACAAGACAGATTGGAGTTCGTCACCCTGCACCGTCGATACAGGTGGATTGAGGTGGCCCGCTAAAACTTTAGTACCTCGCTGGAATAAGTTGGGCGAACTTACGCACAGGCAAAACAATGAAACGAATCGGGTACATTTTCGAGGACATAATCTCCGTGGATAATCTGCGCGCGGCACATTTTGAGGTTAAACGCGCAAAGAAACCGCATCGGAGAAAAGCCGCCAACGAGTACGAGGAGCATCTTGAAGAGAATCTTCAACGGCTTCACGATGAACTTGCGGCGGAAACTTGGACTATGCACCCGTACCGGAGAATGGTTCGCATCGAGCGCGGCAAACGGCGCGAGATTTACTATTCCCCGGTACATGAAGATTCCGTAGTGCAACACGCGATTCTTCGGACGCTCGGAAAGAAAATCCAGAAGAAATTCATTCGCGACACCTACGCATCCATCAAGCGGCGGGGAACACATGACGGCGTTCGCCGTCTTCGTGATTTCCTTTCCCGCGTCCCGGCAGATTCCGCCTGCTACGTCAAAAAGGACGACGTATATCATTTCTACGACAGCATCCAGCACGAACCGCTGAAAGATGATATCGTCTGGGCTATCAAGGAGCGGAAGACACAGCGGCTTATGTTCCGCATCATCGACAGTTTTCCGCGCGGGATTCCCATCGGAAACGCGATCAGTCCGCTGCTGGCGAATCTGCACCTGACCCGCCTTGACCATGCCGCGAAAGAAAAGTTCCACATCAAGGGTTATCACAGATACCTTGACGACCTTGTTGCGCTCGCAGTAGGAATCAAGGACAAGGCGAAACAGAAAATGAAAGACTTTGCCGCCTACGCGCGGGAATACCTCGCCAAACTCGGCCTGAAACTCAAAGCAGCCGAACAGGTATATCCCATTGAGCGCGGCGGCATAGATTTCTTGGGCTACGTCTTCACCCGAACTTGCATCTTTCTCCGCAGGACAACCGAACGGCGTTTTCGCCGTGCGGTAACTCGATACAAAGAAAAACCAACCGCCAGAAACCGGGCGACGCTTTCGAGCTATTGGGGAATCGTGAAATGGATTTCCCGGTCGAAACGGTTCTGGTATTCCTTCTTCGACAAACCAATTCACCAACTGGAGGTATTACCATGCACATGAACGACACCATCCCCGCAGGAATGCAGACGAAGCATCTCCCTGAAACCGAATCCGACACCATGCCGGAAATCGTCCGCGAGGGCAACACGCTCTTCATCCCGATGTTCGTCCGGGAAGTCCAGCGCGAGGAAGCAACGTCTTTCCGCTTCTTCCGCGTCCCCGTGCGCTACACGGGGCAGGACACCAGCGATTTCGATAAGTGCGTCCGGCAGAGCTACAAGGAAGTCCGTGAATTCTTCTACGGCTCGGCGGAAGCACAGGCGGATATGGAATTCGACCACACAAAAACCGCTCACATCCTCGCCGTCAAGAATGCAATCCGCAAGCCCGGCCAGTCTGACCCGCCCGAAGGAATCGCGCGCTGGAATGACGTCAAGAAAGATTTCTGGGACCTCGTGGACGAGGCGTGTGCCGTCGTTCACAAGACCCGCGAAGATTTGCCGTCTTATTTCAACAGCAAAATGATGATGGATTTCGCGAAAGACAACGGCATGAGTGCTGCGGATATTGCGTCCTACACGCTCCGCTTCGTGCTGGCCAACGTCGACGCGCAAAGCAACGGGCGGAACTGGTCGGAGTTCTTCATCAATGACTGACATCGCGGACATCCCGGAGATTGCCGACGTCATCCCGGACCGGGAGACGCTGGATGGTACGAAAGTGAGCATTGACAGCATCCTGAACGTGCCGCTGGTGTTTACCGGATGGGAAATCCGTCCGAGCAAGCACAAGAAGCCCGGAAACGAACAATGCCTAACGCTTCAATTTGAACGGAACGGCCAGCATCATATCGTGTTCACGGGTTCCAATGTGCTGATTTCTCAAATCGAGGCATACGAGGCGGCGCGCGACAAGACGAAACCGAGGATGTTCAAGGCGGTCATTCGAAAAATCGACAACTTCTATAAATTCGGAAGGAGCGAGGTCAAATGAGCGAAAGAGAAGTTCGATTCCTATGGGAATTGTGCTGCAAAATCCGCGCGAGTGCGCCGCCTGAATTCTGGACGCGGCCAATGGAAGAACTGTGTCGGGCATGGAATGGAATCGGGCCGGAAGACTGGCCGGAATGGGTGAGAAAGTTCGTTTCGTATCTTCTCCGTCCTTTCGCGCCGGCTGCACTGATTCATGATTGGGAATTCGCCCGTGAATACAAATCCTACGGGATGTTCACGGACGCCAATATCCGGCTGGCCACGAATGTTTTTCTGTTCGCTGTTTACGACAGGCGGCTGATTCTGATTCCCTACGGCGTGATCGCCGGGATTCTGTGCCAGCTTTTCGGGTACAAAGCATATAAAAACGGCAAACTGCGGGAGCCGGAACCATGACAAACGAGGAACTCACATCAACCATTTCTTCCATCAACGAGAAATTGAAGACAATCTTCAAGTTCGTTGAAAAACTCGACAAGAAAGTCAACGGGAATGGCGAAGAGGGGCTTGTTTCCCGCGTGGCAAAACTCGAAGAGCGAACAGGCCTTGTCTGGACTCTCATTGAAGTTTTCGGCTACGCATTAACCACCGGAATCGCCGCGTATGCGGCATTCTTCAAACACTAAAACAGGAGACCATTATGGACTTCGGAAAAGCAATCGAGGCCCTGAAACAGGGCAAAAAAGTGACCCGCAAGGGTTGGAACGGCAAGGGTATGTTCCTCTGGCTGAAACCCGCCGCACAAATCCCGGCTGAAATCTGCCACGATCCCGTTCTGAAACAGCTCGTCGAGGAAAACGGCGGGGAAATCCTCGCGCTCGGAACGATCTGCATGTTCACGCACGACAGCACGGGAAGAAAAGCGATCCTGACCGGATGGCTCGCCTCACAGTCTGACATCCTGTTTGAAGATTGGGAGGTGTACAATGGTTAATCCCGCCCTCTTTGCCGCCGTGATTTCCGCGACTGTCAATTCCAACAGGAAACGAAACGGCGAAATGCCGGATGTTCCGCACCTCGAAAACAAGGCTCCGTCCGACCGCTTCGAGTGGGGCGGCCTTGCGCTTGTTCTTCTGTTCGTTATCGCGATTTTCGCGATCTGCTCGCTGACCGGGTGCAGCACGACCGAAAAACTGGCCGAGGGCATCGCCACGAAAAACGTGACCGGAAACGGCACATTCGTACAGTCGAGCGTCGGCATCGATCCCGAATCCAAAATTCCCGGCATCCATACCACGTTTGTTTCCGGCGACCTCGCCACGGCGAAAAGCGGAACGAACAGCATCATGTACCGGAGCGAAAGCACGGGAAGCATCTGGAACGCAAAGAGCATCACGAAGAAGCAGTTCGTGAGCATCACCATGACCGACACGGGCGACGTGGGCGACGTGATCCGCGCCGTCTCCGAGGTTCTGCGCGCGGCAGTGGAAAACGCGAAGGAATCGACCGAAGACGTCCCCGCGTCTTCGGAACCTTGACCCGCCTGAACAGAACAGAGTTCCGCCTTAGCCAAGAACGGACATAATTAACTCCACTTTTTGATTCGTGTGAAAAATCCCGGATACGGTTTCCCATGCCGCATCCGGGTTTTGTTTACTGGTCTTGCTGTTTCCGGGTTTTGTTCCGGCCCCGCATGTCTTCCTTTATGCGGAAACACCCCATAGGGATTTTCAGGACGTGGGAAAGCGTTTGCGCGGTTCCCCATGTAATCGGCTTCCGCGAAAATGCATTCCTGACGGTCCTTTCCGACAGGCGGCAGCGGTCGCCAACTCCCTGAAATGCGTTCGGCGGGCGTTCGTACGGTTCTTCTTCCGGTTCCTTCTTCATCGGTTCCCCCTTCTGAAAATCTGATTTTGAACAGAATCTATCTTGTCCGAATCAATGCCGAGGTATCGAACGGTCGTATCAAGGCGGGCATGACAGAGGGCGCGGCGAGTCAATTCCAGCGCGCGCATCGGGTCTTCCGGCGTCTCCCGCAAGAAAGCCTTGAACATTTCCTTCGCGAACGTCTTCCGCATCCAGTGGGTCCCGTGACGCGATCCCAATATGGAACGATAAAACGCCCATGCGGTGCGGCGGGAAAGATGCCGCCCCTGTTTCCCGCGAAAGACGAAAGCATCCGGGCGGTCATACCCGCGTTCTTCTTCCTGCCGCAGATGATTCAGGATGTAACCCCTGTAATCCGCAGGAATCGACAAGAAACGATGCAGGACGCCTTTTCCGCGCGACTTGAGACGGACGAAGGCAATCTTATCCTTTAATCGTCCATCGCGTTCTAACAGGTCAAAGCGGCGCAGGGAAAGCACCTCTGAAATCCGGCATCCGGTCGTGACGCCAATGGCGCAGATCGCCGCATATTTCGGCGGCATGGAATCCAGCACGGCGTTGAACCGCTTTAACGGAACCGCTTTCATCCCCGCCATAGGATTACCCCGCAAAGCACGATAGCCAGCGCGGCCAGCAAGACCGCGCTGACGAGGACGACGAGGCACGAGAATCTTTCTTTCTGTTCGCCTCTTGTCATGGTTACGCTCCCGTGCTTCCGTAGCCACCGGCACCGCGCGCCGTTTCGGAGAGTTCAACGGCCTCTTCCAGAACGATGTCCGGCACAGGGACAATCACAAGCTGGCCGATGCGTTCGCCCACCTTGTATGGAGCGTTTCCGAAGTTGTAGAAGCAGAACGTGATTTCGCCGCGGTAGTCGGAATCAATCACGCCGACACCGTTGCCGAGCCACGCACCTTTCTTGACGATGCTGGAACGCGGAAACGCGAGGGCGGACCAGCCGGGCGGGAGTTCCAGCGCGATTCCCGTGTGGTACTTGTAGCAGGTCGGCGTGTCCTCTATCGCGGTTGCGGTCATGTCGAAACCAGCTGCCCCGGCAGTAGCGCGGCGCGGTTCGACGGCATCAGGGGTGAGTTTCTTGAACGGGATTTTCATTTGTTTGCCTTTCTGTTTGTTATTTGTGAGGTGGGAGACCTTTGATGTATCTGCCGATTTCTTCCGGCTTGCAGATGACTGGACCGAACGCATTTCTTCCAGTCGCGGCGAAAACATATTCCTTTGTTTTCGCACATGCTTCCTTCGCGTTCTTCGCTTCCATTTCGAGGACGTAGCCGTATTCTGTACGGTTCATTTTGACACCGTAGAGGACGAGATATTTTTTCATTTTTTGCCTTTCTTTTCCGGTTTTAATGTCTTGTAATTTACGACAATAAGATTGAGTTGCGGATACCAATGTGTTTCAGCTATCCAATATATTTTTTGGCGGAAAATACGCGTTGTTTTCCTGAAGCGTTTTATTGGCTTCATTTTTGTGCTTCTCCGTTCAGGATGCTTTCGCATCGTTTCAGGCATTTTTCGAGATTTTCCAGCGCGGCGGCCTGTTTTACTGCATAGGACGCGCTGTTGATGAGGTGAAACGCAACGTAATACTTCTTCACGCGGAGACAGAGAACGGCAATATACAACAAGTCACGCGCCATGCTCGCGTAGACACTTGCTTTCATGCCTTTCTCATGCTCTTTTACGGAAAAAGCGAATCCCCGAATCATGTAATAGCCCGCGTATTTCTCGAAGTCGAATTTTGCGCGCTCCAAAAATGTCTTTGTTATTTGCATTTTTTCACCTTGCATTTTTTTCTGTATCGCGGAGATATTGAACCAATTCGGAATAGGCTTTTTTTCTCTTTGAAGAACTTGCACCAGCCGCCGTATTCTTCGGTTTCCGCATCGTCGCCCCATTCCCCGATAGCGGTACAGAACGTGTGTCCCTCGCCGTCCGGGATGCCGCGTTTGCATTTCTTGCAGTCAGGTAAAATCGGCTTGAAAGTTATAATCGAGGTAAGACGTTCCCGCTTTTTCACGGTTTCGCCTCTCTTTCTGCCTGTTTCGCGGCTTTTACGATTTTGATGACTGCTCGTGCTTGTTCAATAAACCTTTCGGTTTCGTTGAGTTGATCTATCAGAAAATCGTCAAGCGCAATACAAAATAGATTGTTTTTTGCGTCATGAAGATCCTGTTTCAGGTAAAAGCACTTGCTCCACATCTTTGCCAGCGCACCAGCAATCAGGCGGTTTGTCTTGCTCTTCTTGAACCATTTGACAAACTCATCATCTGTCATGGGCGTTTTGGGCTTACCATCAATAACAGAAAGCCATGCCGGGACGAGGACATCTTTGAATTCGTCCTCGGAGAGTTTTATCCCGTACTCTTCGTTGACTTGCTCGCAATTGTGAATTCCTTTCATTTCTGCACCTCTGGGGTGGTTGTTTCCATTTTGGAAATAACCACGTTGTGAACTTTTTCCATTTTGGAAACAGTTCGTTTCTGTGCCAGCTGGTGAATCAGGCCGAGCATATAGCCGAGCATGATTCCGATGATAAGGGTGATGAGGATTTTTTTCATTTCTGGCCACCCTGCTCTTTTTGGATTATTTCGATAACCTTGGCAAACGTTTCTTCCGAAACCGGAATGTGCATTTTTGCGTATCCATATGGATATTTTTTGCTGTACGGATTTGCGCCTTTCAATTCCATTCTGCATCCAATCCCAGAATCAAATCCCCAATGATAAAACTTGGTGATTTCAGAATTGTTTATGGAGTACACGGCAATCGAAACACAAACATGTCTCTTTTTCGGGTCGATTTTGAGTTTTGTGTTTGCAATCCCTTTCAGGAAAGTCCGGTGTTTTTGAGTGAGTTTTTTGATTTTCATGGCATTTTTCCTTGTTTTTGGTTGGTTATTTGCTTTGCGATCCGATCTGAATAATCACGCCAGAGGCTTCGCCTTTTGCAGCGGCATTATAGAGGTTGATGAATGCTTTTTCCTTTTGGATGGAAAGCGGGATAAAAATCACGGCAATGGTCGTAAGGGCAATTACGAAAAATATGGCAATAAACCAAAAAAGTTTATCTTCAGAGTCCATAGCGTTTCCTTTCTGTTTTGGTTATTTGAAAATCGGGATGATCTGTTTTTCGATAAGGTCGATGCGTCCGCAGACGAACTTTTCTTTCAAACGCCGATAGGTAGGCTCGGCGTCCCCGAAAACATCGTCCACGGATCCACGGTAGAAATTACCGAGGAACCACACCTTCGCGTGGCAGCAGCCGTTCTGCACATCCTCGATAAGGCGATACATGAACTCGCGACTGGAATCCGTATTGACGCTTTTTCCAGCACATTCATCGATGATAAGGACATCCACGGCTTCCAGACGGCGGAACAGGTCTTTCACTGCGCCGGGGTCGGCATCCGCGCAACGAGCGGCGCGCCATTCATCCAGCAGCGCGGCGAAATAGCAGACGCGGACGGTCTTGTGGTCGTCGCGGATCATGTAGCGCGTATTGACGCCCGCGCTGGTGCTTTTCCCCGTTCCGGTCTGGCCGGACAGAAGAATGTTTTTTTCGCGGTTCTTCCAAAGCCATTTCGCAACGAACGGGACCGGAGCAGTTTTCAGGCGGTAATCCGGCGCAACGCCCGCGGCGGCAATCGCCTCTTCCAGCTCCTCTTCGCTCTGCTGACGCTCCGCAAAGGCGCGGTCCATGGCTTCTTCCTCTTCCTGCCGGATGATTCTGAAACAGTCGTCGCATGCAGCCGCGTACGGTTTTCCCTTCTTCGCGAAACTGTCAAGCACGAACTGGAACGTCTCGGCTTCAAACTCCTTGCCGCAGCGCGTACAGTTCGTTTTGACCTTGATTATCTCTGGGTGATTCATATTCCGGTGTAGTCCTTCATCGGTTTTACGTTTTTGGTTCTGTTCGGGAACAACCCCTGCCAGTCGTTTTGTATGCTGGTTTCGATAATTCGGATGGCATCGTTCCCGTTGTACTCTCCCAGCATTTTCAGCTGGCGAACTGCGGCATCCCGCGAAACAGCCCTTCGTGTGCGCTTCCTGTAACGCAGCCATTCGCGCCATTCGCCCAGAAATCCCGAATCCGTTTTGAGGTGTTCGGGAATCAGGTCAACGAATCCTTCAACTGCCGAGGAAATCTCGGCGGTTGCCTTTAATGCGTGTGCGTCCGTATCCGCGTGTGCGGAATCCCCCTCTTTTTTCTCTTGATTTTTGAAGGGGGTGGAAGCGGGGGAAACTTTTTCTTTCTCTTGTTTCTCGCCTAACCTATGGTCGGGCAGAGGTCGGGCAGAGGCTTCGAAAAGGTCGGCTTCCGGTTCCGCTTTTGCTTCGGCAGAGGTCGGGCAGAGGTCGGGCAGAGGTCGAGCAAAATCTTTTCGATTGAGCTGGATTTCGCGTCTTTTTTGCGAAACTTCTATCATGTGTTTTGCAATATCGAAAATCTGTTTTTGTTTTGGCGGGAGCGGTGTCTCCGTACCATTAAACGCAAAATCTAAAATCGCCTCGTAAAGAGCAAGACGCACAGATTTCGGCTGCGTCTGAATCAGCTGGTGCCACATTTTGTAAAAATATGTCCTCTCGCCTTGCATTTATTCGGCTCTCTTCATAACGTGAATGTCGAGGATTTGGCTTTTCCAGATCGTCCAGCTGGCCGGATACTCGGATTCCAGCTTGTCCCATGTCTGAAACGTGGAATGCACCACCTTGACGGTGTTCTGGTCGTCTCCGCGCCGGATCCATCCCATAGCCATTCCGAGGCCGGAGCGCGATTTATTCTTTGCTTTCCAGTGGATGAGGACCGGCTTTCCTTCCGGCACGGAAAACGTCCGTTTCGGGGTCTTGATTTTGATTTCCATAGCGGTTTCCTTTCGCATGGTTTGGTTATTGGTGTCCGCTGTAATTGCGGTTCAGATACGCGTTGACGTCTGCGGGCTTGATGCGATACAGCTTTTCGATTTTGATGTAGGGAAGTTGACCGGACAGGCAGAGTTTTCGGACATTCTCGTGGGAGACGCCGAGCTGTTCGGCAACTTGGTCCAGCGTCAAGGTCGGCATGATCGTGAAGTTTTCCCGAAGCCTTTCCTCGAGTTTCTGCGCGATCACCGTGGCAAGTGTGATGATGTCGTCAGCTTGCATGTGCGGCGGCCTTTCTTATCGTATCGCTGTACCGATATTTTGAGATAAAATTTTTTCGCTCTCCTTCATGATGAGTACACGAATCGTGTCTGTGTACGTTTTGCGCCGGAGTGTTTTTCGGATGAGTTCAATCATCTTCATTTCGCTCTTTGTGGCGGCGAACGTCACCACATGTTTTTTTTCTTTTTTCACCATGGCATTTCTCCTTTGGTTTGATGTTGTTGTAGAGATAATATATCGCCATAACGATAAATGTCAAGCAAAAAATATAAAAAAGATTGAAAAAAATGTTTTTTGGGGGTAAATTATCTTTGTTACAACACAAAGGAGACGCCATGAACATCTACGAAAAGATTGTTTCCGCCCTTTTAGAACGGTATCATTCCGGGAAAACTTATACTGATATCGCCAAGGATGCCGATATGTCGTATGCGTACATCCACGGGCTTATAAACGGAAAGAATCCACCCGAAAAACTGTCCCTTGAAAAGCTTTTCAGGCTTTTTCCGTACGCCACTATCGACATACACGACAATCATGTTTCTGTTGGCAATGTCGGTATTGTCGATGGCGACAACAACCATTTGATTTCCGGGCAAACAGCCGAATCTTTCCGTGTTCGCGCCATCAATGCAATTATTGACTTGGATATTCCCCCGGAATCCATGAAGATCGTCTTGAAAACATTGAAAGAGTTGAAGGAGTAATTGATATGATTCTGTTTACATGCTGGCTATCTTTTGTTGTTTCTGTTTCGCTGATTTTATATGTTTGGTTAGACTGCTATAAGAATCTTGCGGAAATCAGCAGATTTACTAAGCCGTTCGGCATTAGAAGTTCTACGGAGTGCATTCATCGTTTGGATTCTTTTTTTAACCGATATGAAAGAAAAGATAGAAAAGAGTATAAAAGGTTGTCAATTATTCTTTCCATTGGATGTGTTTTGTATCTTGTTTTCCATGCTACTTTTTGTATATGCTTTGTTCGCTTTGATGGTTCCAATGTTGATTTTGCACATAGGCTCTTCTGTGCTATCAGATGTTGCATTGCCTTTGTAATTCCTTTGTTCGGGTATGTTATATATTTTCTGCTGAAGAATGGATATAAAGACATGAAAGAAGTTTTCGTTTTTCACGTTATAACGAATTTAAAGAACTTTGATTTGCAGGACATATTTGAAGGATTAGAAAAGAATAAAGACGAGTGGGAAAAGTACGGGATAAAATATTTCTATAACAAGGATGATATTGAAGGTCAATACAGAAAGATTGTGGATGATAAAACAGATATTTGGGTAAATGCTGGGAAATACCGTTTTAACCTCACCGTGGAAGACGACAATGGCCCTAAGAAAACGAGGTAAAGCGGGCTTCTGGCACGCATATTTTGACACCATACGCGAGACGGAAGACGGACCGCGTACCGTGCGGACGACCATCAACCTCGGAACGACCGATAAGAAAGCCGCTCGTGCGCTGGAAGCCGAATTGATGCGGAAGAATCGCGAGACGATTCAGCGGCGGCGAGTTCAACAACTTCTTGATGCAGATGGGAACAGTTCGGAATTTCCGAACAACTCGATTCCTGCGCGCGTTCATCGGAAACGCCGCTTGCTGGTCGCTGGTGCGCTTGAAGCCGCGGAAAAACATCGTGAAATCGGGGAATCACAGAAAAAGATTTGGCGGAAGTTCGTGCGGGAATGCAAAATCAAATACATGGACCAGTTGACGAAAGAGGCCGCTTTTGATTACCTTGAAGAACATTGTCCCGGAGAATCAGGGAAACGCTTCAATAACGTGCGATCCGCCCTGCATACGGTCTACAAAATGACGCTTATGGAATCCGGGCTTGCGGAAAGTCCGTTTGAGAAGATTCCGCAGCGGCGGTTATGCAGCCGGCACCAACGGCCATTCACGGAAAAGGAATTCACCCGGATATACAAGGCCGCGCCGCAGCCGTGGAAAATCGCGTCTCTTATCGCGTGGCATACAGGGATGCGCGAAAAAGATATCTTTGTCGCGCGTTGGGATAACATCACAGGGGATGTTTTAGAAACAGTCCCGTCCAAAACAAAGCGTTTCGGGCGCGGCGTTCAGATTCCGCTTCATCCGCAGATTATGGAGAAGCTTCAAACCATCCCGCGCGTGAACGAGCGCATTCTTGGCGCGTGGCCGTACAATCCGAACGATATCAAATTCCGCCGTGCGTTCGGGGACATTCTGGATTCGGTCGGAATCAAGGACGATGCGCGCGGAATCGTCAACTTCAATTCGTTCAGAAACAGCCTAATCACTTCATGTGATGAACACGACGTTCCCAGACATGCCACAAAGGGGATCGTCGGGCAGAGGTCGGACAGAATGACAGACCTGTATTCCCATGACCTTGAATCCGCCCGCAAGATACAACAACTTCCATACGTTGACTTGGGAGAAACAGAGGAAAATGCTTAAAAAATGTGTCAAGATTTGTGTCAAACCGATTTTCGAGGTAGAAGAGTGGGTTCGAATCCCCCTCTCTCCGCCATTTTTACGCTCAAAAACGGGCATTCTTCCCCATTTCTTCCCCATTTTCACGCATTTCCGCCCCGTTTTTTCCTGTTCCTCTTCCCGCGGCGGCGATCCGGCCCCTCGCGGCGTCAACCAAGCGCCACGTCAAGCGCCATCATCAGGGAAAACCCGGCGGCGAACGAGACGACGCCCCAGTCGGAGTGCCTGCCCGCGGACATCTCCGGGATCAATTCCTCGACGACCACATAAAGCATCGCGCCCGCGGCGAAACTCAGCAGATACGGCATGGCCGGGACGATGAGGCCCGCGGCGGCCACGGTCAACGCGCCGAAGACCGGTTCCACGATGCCGGACAATCCGCCGTACAGAAAAGACCTCGTCCGGTTTTTCCCCTCGAAATGAAGCGGCATGGAGATGATCGCGCCTTCAGGGAAATTCTGAATGGCGATGCCGATCGAAAGTGCGAGCGCGCCACCCGCCGTGATATCGTCCGATCCGGCGAGAAGCCCCGCATAGACCACGCCCACGGCCATACCCTCCGGGATATTGTGCAGCGTCACGGCCAGTACCATTTTCGCCGTGCGCGAAAGGCGGCTCGCCGGTCCCTCGGCACTGGCGGAGTTCCGATGCAGGTGAGGCGTCAGGTGGTCCAGAAGCAGCAGGAACATGATCCCGAGCAGGAATCCGATCACAGCCGGGAGAAACGAGAGCCGTCCCAGTTTACCCGATTGTTCCATGGCGGGGATCAGCAGGCTCCATACGGACGCCGCCACCATCACACCCGAGGCGAACCCGGTCATCACGCGTTGCAGCGTATCGTTCAGCGCCC
The DNA here is from genome assembly GCA_017455665.1 of Lentisphaeria bacterium. Classification (GTDB taxonomy): domain Bacteria; phylum Verrucomicrobiota; class Lentisphaeria; order Victivallales; family UBA1829; genus UBA1732. Next base: position 7,671 of record JAFSZN010000115.1, on the reverse strand, counting down.
GCCGCATGAAGAAAACACAGCCCGCGCCGCCGACCGTCCCGGCCAACGGGATCAGCAATCCCAATACGACATCCTGCATGTTCCGTTCTCCTTTGTTTCCCTTTTGTTTTTTAATATAGCATCCCTTCCCCGGAAAACAACTCGCAAATATGGGATCAGGGTGATTCTGTGACCCAGATGCCGTCTCAACCGGAGCTCAGAGGAATCCGCCGGTCCGACTTTCTTTGCACCGCCTGATCTCGTCCGGCGTGCCGCATGCGACGATCCGTCCGCCCGCCTCGCCGCCGCCCGGCCCCATATCGATCACATAATCCGCGTTGCGGATCACGTCGAGGTCGTGTTCGATCACGACGACCGTCGCCCCCCGGTCGATCAGTTTCTGGAACACGTCGAGCAAGGTCTGCACGTCCAACGGATGCAGCCCGATCGTCGGCTCGTCGAAGACGAACATGGCATCCGCCTGGCCGCGTCCGATCTCGCCGGAAAGTTTCAGCCGCTGCGCCTCGCCGCCGGACAGACTCGGCGTCTCCTCGCCCAAGGTCAGGTATCCCAGACCGAGGTCGTCGAGCGTCTTCAGCCTTTCGTGGACCAGCTTCATGCCCTTGCAGAATTCCAGCGCGGAATGGATGTCCATATCCATCAGTTCCGGCATCGTGCGGGATTCGCCGTTCTTCCCGGCGAGACGGATCGCGCCGGCCTCCTTCCCGTAACGCGAGCCGCGGCACGAGGGACAGGGGATATCGACGTCCGGCAGGAACTGTACGTCAAGGTTGATCTCGCCCGTGCCGTCGCAGACCGGGCAGCGGAGTTTTCCGGTGTTGTAGCTGAAATCGCCCGCCTTGAACCCGTGCGCCTTCGCATCGGTCGTCCGTGCGAAGATCTTCCGCAGTTCGTCGTGGACGTTCGCGTAGGTCGCCACGGTCGAACGCACGTTGATGCCGATGGGGGTGGCGTCGATGAGTTTGACCTGGCGGATGCCGTCCGGGTCGACCGTCACGATGTGGTCCGGCATCCGCCCCTGCCCCGTCGCCGCTTCCAGTGCGGGGATCAGGCTTTCCAGGATCAGCGTCGTCTTGCCGGACCCGGACACCCCGGTCACGACCGTGAGCCGACCTTTCGGAATATCCACGCTCAAAGGTTTTACCGTGTGAATCTGCTTTGTTTCGAGATGGATCCGGCCGTTTTCAAAGAGCGCGCCTTCGGCCTTTCTCCGATTCAGTTTCGCGCGTCCGGTCAGGAACGGCGCGATCCTGGAATCCTTCGACCGCATGACGTTTTCGATCGGTCCCTCGGCGATCACGCGTCCGCCGTCCGCGCCGGCGGCAGGTCCCATTTCGATGAGATAGTCCGCCTCGGACAGAATCTGCGTATCGTGATCGACCAGGATCACGGAGTTCCCGTCGGCGATGAGGTCGCGCATCACGCCTTTCAATCCCTCGATGTTTGCCGGGTGCAGCCCGATGCTCGGTTCGTCCAGCACGTACAGCACACCGGTCGTGCGGTTGCGGACGGCCCGCGCCAGCTGCATGCGCTGGCGTTCGCCCGTGGAAAGCGTGGATGCTGCACGGTCGAGTGTGAGGTAGTCCAGCCCGAGGTCGATCAGGCGTTTCGCCGCGGAGAAAAACGAGTCGCAGATGCTTTCCGCCATCGGGCGCATCGGCTCCGGCAGGGAATCCGGCACACCGCCCACCCAGTCCATCAGTTCAAGCAGCGTCATCCGGCAGACGTCGGCGAGCGAGACGCCGCGCAGACGCGGCGCGCGCGCCTTGTCCGAAAGTCTCGAACCGCCGCACTCAGGGCACACGCTCTGACGCAGGAATTTCTCCACGCGCTTCATGCCGTTTTCGTCTTTGACTTTCGCGAGGGCGTTTTCCACCGTGTACGTTGCGTTGAAATACGTGAAATCCATCTCGCCCGCCGCGCCATTGGTGCGGTTCTGATAGATCATATGCTGTTTGACCGGGGGACCGTGGAACACGATGTCGCGCTCCTTTTCGGTCAGCTCGCGGAACGGCACATCGGTCCGCACACCGAGTTCGCGCGCGATGTCCTTCATCAGCGACCACATGAGCGTCTGCCACGGCCGCACCGCCCCCTCGTCGATCGTCAGCGATTCATCCGGCACCAGCGTGGATTCGTCCACCACGTTCACGATGCCCGTCCCGTCGCACTTCCGGCATGCGCCCTGGCTGTTGAACGCCAGTTCCTCCGCGCCCGGCGGGAAGAACTTCGCGCCGCATACTGGGCAGACCAGTTCCTGTTCCGCCGCGACCGCCAGCGTCGGCGGGTGGTAATGCCCGTTCGGACAGCGGTGACAGGCGAGCCGCGAGAACATCAATCTCAGGCTGTTGAGCAGTTCCGTCCCGGTGCCGAACGTACTGCGGATGCCCGGCACGCCCGGCCGCTGATGCAGTGCCAGCGCCGCCGGGACGTACAGCACGTCGTCCACCTGCGCCTTCGCCGCCTGCGTCATGCGCCGGCGCGTGTAGGTCGAGAGGGATTCCAGGTAACGGCGCGAACCTTCCGCGTACAGTACGCCGAGCGCGAGCGACGATTTGCCGGACCCGGACACACCAGCGATCCCGACGATCTGATAAAGCGGGATCTCGACGTCAATGTTTTTCAGGTTATGAACGCGCGCCCCGCGCACCACCATTCTGTTCTGCATCCGGATCTCCTGTATTTGCTGTTCGGAATAACGATATAATGTAGCTCCATTTGCCTGAAAATACAATCCGCGCAGTCTGGAAAAAACTGTGAATTGCGAACGGCGCCGCGCCTGTAACACCCGAAACACAAACCGACAATCTGACAATAACGCGTTTTCCCGCTTGATTTTCATCTGATTTCTGCTATAGTAACCTGTATCATTTCGCACGCATCAGCAAATCAAACAGATCCCCCGCCCGCAACCGGCGGGGCTTCGACAAGGAGATCCATCATGGCCCAGCAGAGAAAGCCGCTCATCACCCACATGTTCACCGCGGACCCCTCCGCCCACGTCTTCAACGACAAGCTCTACATCTATCCGTCGCACGACATCCCGCACGACGGCGAGGACAACGACAACGGCGACGAGTACCAGATGGAGGATTACCATGTCTTCCGCATGGACGACGAGACCAGCGATCCGGTCGACTGCGGACTTGCGCTGTCGCAATACGATGTGCCGTGGGTCAGCACTCAGATGTGGGCCCCGGACGTCGCGTTCAAAAACGGCAAATACTACCTCGTTTTCCCCGCCCGCGACAAGGACGGCAATTTCCGTCTCGGCATCGCCATCAGCGACAAGCCGGAAGGCCCCTTCAAGCCCGAACCGGAATGCATCAAGGGCAGTTTCAGCATCGACCCGTGCGCGTTCGAGGACGAGGACGGCAAGGTTTACATGTGCTTCGGCGGACTCTGGGGCGGTCAGCTCGAGAAATACCGCACCGGCAAGTTCGATCCGAACGGCACGGAGCCCGCAAAGAATGAAAATGCCGTCTGCCCGAAGATCGCGCTCATGAAGGACAACATGCTTGAGTTCGCCGAAACGCCGCGCGATATTGTGATCCTGGACGAAAACGGCGAGCCGCTCAAGGCGGGCGACGAGGACCGCCGCTACTTCGAGGACCCGTGGATGTTCAAGTACAACGGCAAGTATTATTTCACCTACTCCACCGGCACCACGCACTACATCGTCTATGCCGTGGCGGACAATCCGTACGGACCGTTCACGTATCAGGGCCGCATCCTCGAGCCCGTGCTCGGCTGGACCACGCACCACTCCATTCTGGAATACCACGGGAAGTGGTACCTCTTCTACCACGACTGCGAGCTGTCGAACGGCATCAACCACCGGCGCAACGTGAAGTTCACCGAGCTGAACTTCGACGCGTCGGGCAGGATCATAACGATCTTCCCCTACAAATGAACTGAATCCGGGCGGGCTCGCGAAAACGGGTCCGCCTTTTTTGAACTTTCAAACGAGAAAAACGCCCGGTCCTCAGGAAAGGCGATCGCATGAAATCCCCATCCTCCGCTCCTGTTCCATCCCGAAAGGGGTTGTCGTCGTTCACCATGAAAAACGCCCTGTTCGTCTTCCTGACGGCGGTCATGCTCGCCGTTTCCGCGTGCAGGACGGACTGCACGGACGTGACGCCGCCCGGATTCGTGCACCTCGCCGAGGCCGTGCCGGACGCCATCCTGGAGGTCCGTTATTACTCCACGTACAATTTCATCGGGGACCGCGTCCGCGGCTACGAACGCCCGACGCCCATGCTCACCGTCGAGGCGGCGAAGGCGCTGAAAGCCGTCAGCGACGAGCTGCTCCCGATGGGGTACCGACTGAAGGTCTACGATTCCTACCGCCCCCAGCGCGCCGTCGACCACTTCGTCGAATGGGCGAAACGGACGGACGACACGCGGATGAAGGCGTATTTCTACCCCGACCTCAACAAATCCGTCCTGTTCCCCCAGGGATACATCTCCGAGAAGTCGGGACACAGCCGCGGCAGCACCGTCGACCTCACGCTGTTCGACATGAAGACCGGAAAGGATGTCGACATGGGCGGCACGTTCGACTGGTTCGGGCGCGAAAGCCATCCCGACTGGGGCGGCGATCCCGAAACGAAGACGTTCACGGGCAGTTTCCCCGCCGGTACGCCGGACAGCCGGAAGATCACCGCCGCGCAGTTCCGTAACCGCATGCTGCTCCGTTCCGTCATGCTGAAACACGGGTTCAAGCCGCTCGACGAGGAGTGGTGGCACTTCACGCTCGAAAACGAACCGTACCCGGACACTTATTTCGATCATCCGGTCCGGTAAAAACGCACCCTGCCAACAAATCCTTCTTTCCGGAAACGGGATGCCCGTGCACCGTTCCATGCGCGGGCATCGGGGGCACCCGTGCGCGAAAAACTCTGTAAAAAGGCAGGGAAACGACTGGTTATTTCCGGAAAATGCTGTATATTATATGGATGTTTTTTTTCCGCAAATCATAACTGAGGCGGAAACGGGCGCGGCTCACGCATTTTTCAACGGCAAACAGCCAATCAATAAGGAAACACAAATGAACAAGATCACGGACTGGTACGGCTCCACCGGGCTGACCATGGGCATCGCCGCCGACCACGGCGGATTCGAACTGAAAGCGAAACTCATCCCGTTCCTCGAAAGCAAGGGCTTCACCGTCCGCGACTTCGGACCGACCGTGTACGACGCCGGCGACGACTACTCCGTCTTCGGGTCCGCGATGGCGAAAGCCGTCTCCAAGGGCGAGATACAGCTCGGCGTGCTGCTCTGCCGCAGCGGCGCGGGCATGGTCATCACTGCCGACCGTTTCCACGGCGTCCGCGCCGTCGTCGCGTTCTGCAAGGAGAACGCCGCCGCCAGCCGCGCCCACAACTGCTCGAACGTGCTGGTCCTCCCCGCCGACTACATGGACGAGGCGAAGATGAAGGAGCTCATCGAGGTATGGCTCTCCACCCCGTTCTCCGGCGACGCCCGCCACGTGCGCCGTCTCGAGATCCTCGAAAAGCGCACCTACGACGACATCGCCGCGATCCGTTCCGCGGACCCGGAGATCGCCTCCCTGATCGACAAGGAAGCCGACCGCCAGTTCAACGGCATCGAGCTGATCGCCTCCGAGAACTTCACGAGCACCGCCATCCGCGCCGCCCAGGGCTCCGTCCTGACCAACAAGTACGCCGAAGGCTATCCGCGCAAGCGCTACTACAATGGCTGCGAATTCGTGGACGAGGTGGAACAGCTCGCGATCGACCGCGCGAAGGAACTCTTCGGCGCCGAAGCCGCCAACGTGCAGCCCCACGCGGGCAGCCAGGCGAACATGGCGGTGTATTTCGCGCTGCTGAACCCCGGCGACACCGTGCTCTCCATGAGCCTCGACCACGGCGGACACCTCACGCACGGCCATCCGATGAACTTCAGCGGCAACCTCTTCCACATCGTGCCCTACGGCGTCTCCGCCGAGACCGAGCGCCTCGACTACGATGAGATCGAACGCCTCGCCATGGAGCACAAGCCGCGCATGATCCTCGCCGGCGCCTCCGCCTATCCGCGCGCCATCGACTTCGCCCGCCTGCGCCAGATCGCCGACAAGGCGAACGCCTTCCTCTTCGTCGACATGGCGCACATCGCCGGCCTCGTCGCCGCCGGGCTCCACCAGAACCCGGTCCCGTACTGCGACGTCGTCACCACCACCACGCACAAGACCCTCCGCGGCCCGCGTTCCGGCCTCATCCTCTGCAAGGAAAAATACCTCAAGGCGATCAATTCCAAGGTGTTCCCCGGCCTCCAGGGCGGCCCGCTCATGCACGTGATCGCCGCGAAGGCGATCTGCTTCAAGGAAGCGATGTCCCCCGAGTTCAAGGCGTACCAGCAGCAGATCGTGAAGAACGCCTCCACGCTCGCCGCCGCGCTCGCCGACAAGGGATTCCGCATCGTCTCCGGCGGCACCGACAACCACCTGATGCTCGTCGACCTGCGTCCGCGCCACGCCACGGGCAAGGAGATCGCCACCGCCCTCGACAAGGCCGCGATCACCGTCAACAAGAACATGATCCCGTTCGATCCCGAAAAGCCGTTCGTCACCAGCGGCATCCGCATCGGCACGCCCGCCGTCACCACGCGCGGCATGAAGGAGCCGGAAATGCTCCGCATCGCCGACTTCATCGACCGCGCCGCCGCCGCGAAGGACGACGATGCCGCGCTCGCCGCCATCCGCGCCGAGGTGATCGACTTCTGCGCCGACTTCCCGATGCCGGAATTCTGAGCTCACACAGGAGGTTTCAGACATGCTTGACATCAAATTCGTACGCGATTATCCGGAACTGGTCCGCGAGAATATCCGCAAGAAATTCCAGGACGGCAAGCTCCCGCTCGTCGACAAGGTCCTGACCCTCGACATCCGCAACCGCGAGATCAAGACCCAGGTCGAATCCCTTCGCGCCAAGCGCAAGACCGTCTCCAAGGAGATCGGCAAGCTCATGGCGCAGGGCAAGAAGGACGAGGCCGAAAAGATCAAGGAGGAAATGGCGGGCGACGCCGAACTCATCGACAAGCTCTCCTGCGAGGAGACCCTCGTCGAGGACGAACTCCTCAAGACCATGATGGTCATCCCGAACATCATCGACCCCTCCGTGCCCATCGGAAAGAACGACACGGAGAACGTCGAGCTCGAACGCTTCGGCGAGCCCGTCGTGCCCGACTTCGAGATCCCGTACCACACCGAGATCATGGAGAGCTTCTGCGGCATCGACCTGGACAGCGCCCGCCGCGTCGCCGGAAACGGCTTCTACTACCTCGTCGGCGACGTCGCGCGCCTGCATTCCGGCATCCTCTCCTACGCCCGCGACTTCATGGTCAACCGCGGCTTCACCTACTGCATCCCGCCCTTCATGATCCGCAGCAACGTCGTCTCCGGCGTCATGAGCTTCGCCGAGATGGATTCCATGATGTACAAGATCGAGGGCGAAGACCTCTACCTCATCGGTACCAGCGAACACTCCATGATCGGACGTTTCATCGACCAGATCCTCCCCGAGGAATCCCTCCCGCTCGCCCTCACAAGCTATTCCCCCTGCTTCCGCAAGGAGAAAGGCGCGCACGGCATCGAGGAACGCGGCGTGTACCGCATCCACCAGTTCGAGAAACAGGAAATGATCGTGATCT
>JAFSZN010000114.1 GCA_017455665.1 Lentisphaeria bacterium | reverse complement strand
CGAGACAGCCCGGCATGGGCGGCTTCGGCGGCGCTTCCGGCCGGACTGCCCGCATGAACGTCGAGTCCGCGCAGAAGAACGCATCCGGTGCAGCTGCAGCCACGCTTATGAAATCGACCAATGTCGCCGATCAGGAAGGAGCAAGAACCATGAATGAAACACAAGACCTCTATCTTCGTCCCCGTCCGCGCCCGTTCGTCGAACCGCGCGTGATCCTGCCCCCGATCCGCATCCTGCCTCCGCCGCGTCCCGCCGACCCGAAACTGGTCCCGGTCGTCGTGTCCGAGGTTTCCGCGAAGGTCCGCATCCGCGGCGAGATCGCCAGCACCGAGTTCGAGGCGGTCGTGAGCAATCCGAACCCGGTCGCGCTGGAAGGCGAATTCACGCTGCCTCTGCCCGCCGGAGCCACCGTGACCGGCGCCGCGCTTGATATTAATGGAAAAATGATCGACGCCGCCATCGTGGAAAAGAAGCGCGCCCAGGAGGTCTTCGAGGCGATCGAACGCAAGGGCGCGGACCCCGCGCTGATCGAGTCCGTCGGCGGCAACAGCTACCGCACGCGAATCTATCCGATCCCCGCCAACGGCAGCCGCCGCATCCGCATCACGTTCATCTCCGAGGTGGACCGCGTGGACGGCGCGCCGATCTTCACGCTGCCGATGCGCTTCGAGAACGAGCTTTCGAAGGTGTCGCTCCGCGTGGAGGTCATGGACCCCGCCGCCGCGCCGCAGGTCGAGTCCGCCCCGTTCGCGAACATGAATTTCTCCCGCTGGGAAAACGCCCTGCTCGGCGAACGCACGCTTGAGCACATCGCCCTGCCGGAAGACCTCCGCATCACCGTGGCGGACAAGCCCGCGCCCGTGCAGACCGAGCGTTTCGGCGGCGAAAACTTCTTCCTCGTCGCCGCGACGCTTCCCGCCGCCGCGAACGCCGCCGGTTTCAAGGCGCCGAAATCCGTCTCCGTCCTGTGGGACGCCTCCGGGTCCCGCGCCTCGAACGACCACGCGCCCGAGCTGGAACTGCTGAAACAGTTCTTCGCTTCGGACAAGATGAAGGACGCGACGGTCGACGTCTCCGTGTCCGTGCTCCGCAACACGCTGGAGCCCGCGAAGACGTTCACCGTGAAGAACGGCGACGCGTCCGCGCTGCTCGACTTCCTGAAGAAGACCGCGTACGACGGCGGCACCGACTTCCTTGGACTGGAACAGTTCCTCGCCGCGGTCCCCGCCGACGCCTGCGCGTTCGTCTTCACCGACGGCATCCAGACTTTCGGCAAGGGTGCGCAGAGCATCCCCGCCACGAAGGGCCGCACCGCGTTCGTCTCCGTCTCCACGACCTCCGAGACGTCCTACCTCGAATACCTCGCCGAGGCGTCCGGCGCGAACGCCCTGTACCTGAACCTGGCGCGCATGACGCCCGCAGCCGCGGTCGCCGACCTGCTCGCCGCCGCGCCCGCCGCGCTCGAATCCGTGAAGCTCGACGGCGCGGACGCGTCCGGTTATGTTGCCAATGCCAAGGCGTTCCGCGCGGGCGGCACGGTCCGCGTCGCCGGGACGTTACCCGACGGCAAGCACAAACTTGAGGTGAAGATCGCCGGACAGCCCGCGATGGCGTTCGACCTGGATTCCGCCGCCGCGCTCGACGGCAAAATGATCCGCACGCTCTACGGCATGCTGAAGCTCGAAGCGGCGAAACGCAACCCGAAGACCACGCCGTCCGAATTCCTCACGCTCGGCCAGCAGTACGGCCTCGTGACGCCCGGCACCTCCATGCTCGTGCTCGAAAGCCTCGACCAGTACCTCGAATACAGCATCCGTCCCCCCGAGACGCTGCCCGAATGGCGCGCCAAGTACGACGAACGCCAGGCGCAGATCGCCAAGGACAAGGCGAAGGAAAAAGCCGACGCCGCGACCGAAAAGGACAAACGCATCGAACAGCTCGCCAGCCGCTACCAGAGCGAGATCATCGACTGGTACGACGGCAAGAAACGACCGGAACCCGTCTTCAAGGGCGGTTTCGGCGGTGGCGGCGGCATGCGTCCGATGGGCGGCGCGGCCGCGGGCGGAGCCATGGGCGGCATGGGCGGTTTCGGCGGCGGTGCCGCCATGCGCAACAGCGCCCCCGGACTCTCCCGGTCCGTTGACGCGGAAGACGGCATGGTCATGGACGCCATGCCCGTGATGGAAATGGCGATGGAAGCCGACTTCGCCGAAGCGGCCGATGCCGGCGCTCCCTCCGCGAAGAAGTCCGGCTCCGCCAATGCGTCCAAGTCCATCAAGCTGAACCAGTGGACCTCCGGCGCGGATTACCTGAAGGAGATCGAAGCCGCGAAGGACAAGGCGCAGGAACGCTACCTCGAACTTCGCGCGAAGAACGCCGACAACCTCGGATTCTTCGTGGACTGCGCGGACTACTTCGCCCGCAGCGGACAGAAGGAATTCGCGGTCCGCGTGGTCTCCAACCTCGCCGAAATGCAGCTCGAAAACCGCATGCTCCTGCGCGTCCTCGGCTACAACCTGAAATACCTCGGCGAACTCGACGCCGCCGAAACCGTGTTCCGCAAGGTGCTGGAACTCGCGCCCGAGGAGCCGCAGTCCTACCGCGACCTCGCGCTGGTGCTTGCCGCCGCCGGACGCTGGCAGGACGCCGCCGACATGATGATGCTCGCGATCGTGAAGAAGCCCGACGGGCGCTTCAAAGACGTGGAGCTGATCGCGATCACCGAGCTGAACAACTTCATCGTGAAGGCGAAGCGCGCCGGGATCGAGGTGAAGGACGTCGACAAGCGCCTGGTGCATCCGCTCGAAATGGACCTCCGCGTGACCATCGGCTGGGACACCGACATGTCCGACATGGACCTGCACACGATCGACCCGACCGGCGAGGAGTGCTTCTACCAGCACCGCCTGACCACGAACGGCGGCCGCAACTCGTTCGATATCACGCAGGGATACGGCCCCGAGGAGTTCATGGTCCGCAACGCGCTGAACGGCGACTACCGGATCAGGACGCACTACTACGGGCAGCGCGCGCAGAAGATGATCGGCCCCGTGACCCTCTACGCCGAGATCGTCACCGACTTCGGGCGCCCCGAGGAAAAATGCGAGACCCTGATGTTCCGCCTCGCCACCCGCGACGAGATGGTCGACGTCGCCACCGTGACCACGAAGGGCTCCAAGGTCACCCCGAAGGAACCCGAACGTCGCTATCCGCCGAAGAACCCGGTGATCGACGACCCGCCGGTCGTCATCATGGGCGGCGCCGCGCCGGACGTCAACCGCATGTACCAGGTGCGCGCCAACGAGACGCTTGAGGACATCGCGGAATCCCAGCTCGGGGACCGTTCCCGCGCGCAGGAGATTGCCCGCGAGAACGCCGACAAGCTTCGCGACGGACAGCCCGTCACCGGCTCCATCCTCACGCTCCCGCCCCGGAATCGGTAGTCTGAATCGCGGGCCGCGAAACAGTAGTCCGCGTTCCACAAAAAAATCGCACGGCCGATGCAACTCGACCGTGCGTTTTTTTGTCTTTTGTGGAATTCTTTATTTCAGCTTCACGGTCAGTTTCCTGCCGGAGTATTTGACCTCGGCGTCGGGCTTCGCGACGTTGTCCGCGCCGGCGTTCTTCCCGTTCATGAGGCAGACGCGGAATGTGCGGTCCTTCAGCATGCCGTCGTATTCGCCCTGACGGTCCGCGATCGTGAGCTCGCCCTTCGCGTCGTCCCAGGTGAAATTGATGCGCGTGAACTTGCCCTGTTCGTAGGAGTAGTCTTTTCCGTTGTCCTCGTACAGGGAGTAGGAGCCGTCCGCGCCGGGATACACGCGGATCTCAAGCGTCTCGGGCAGTTTCTCGTCGACGTACTGCATGGGCTCGCCCCAGGGCAGGATCGCGCCCGCCTTCACGAACACCGGGATGCGGTCCAGCGGAGCGTCGACCGTGACTTCGGGAGTGGAACTGAGCGCTCTGTTTCCGCCCGACTCATAGCGTCTCCCGGTCCAGAAATCGTACCAGACGGTTTTGGGGCTGACGGTGTTGCCGCGGCGGACCGTACCCTCGTTCGGGAGATAGACTTCGGCGGTAGTCGTCGAGGAGGTGACCGGCGCGACGAGCAGGGACGGGCCGAGCATGTATTCGGTCTCGTTCTGGGCGGTCAGCCCGGATGTGTTCCCGTTGATGGCGTCGGCGTACGGGAAATCGACCGCCCACGGACGCATGATGACGCCGCCTTCGAGCGCGGCATCGGCCGCGGCGGTGTAGATGTAGGGCAGCAGGCGGTAGCGGATGTCGAGGTACTTGCGGAAGACCTTCTCCGCCTCCTCGCCGTAGCGCCAGAGCTCGGTCTGGCTGGTGTAGCCGTGGACGCGCAGGATGGGCGCGAACGTGCTGTACTCGAACCAGCGGAGCATGCGCTCGATGTATTCTTTGTTCCGGTACTGGTCGCCGGGACGGAAGAACCCGCCGGTGTCGGTGGTCCAGTAGGGGATGCCGCTCATCATCATGCCGAGGCCGGAGACAATCTGCGTGCGGAAGTCGCTCCAGGAGTTGCCGACGTCGCCGGACCAGATCACGCTGGGCTGGCGGCTCTGCCCGGCGAACGCGCAGCGGGTCAGGATGAGGGCGCGGCGTTCGGGCTGCGCCTGGCGCAGGCGGTCGTAGGCGGTCGTGTTCACGATGAGGGGATAGACATTGCGGTATTCGTTGCCGCGTCCGAGCGTGATGGTGCGGTTGTGCAGGTCGTCATTTTCCGGCTCGGTGGCGTCGAACCACCAGCTGTCGATGCCGGTGGAGAGGATGTCGGAGACGATGGTGTCCCAGTAGAGCTTGGCGGCTTCGGGCTTGGTGAAGTCGATCCAGTCCGTCCCCTTGATGTAGCCGTCGAGCGCGATCATCTTTTCTGCGAACGGGTTGTCCTTGCTTGCCTTCGACCACACGGAGAGCATGGAGTGGGCGTTCAGTTTGTGGACCTCGTCGTTCATGCCCTTCGGGTCGGCGAACCGCTGCGGATCGAAGTGCATGGAGTTCCACTTGCCGGAATCCCACCACTGCCAGTCCTGCACGATGATGTCGACCGGGATCTTGCGGGCGCGGAATTCGCGGAGGTTCGTGAGCAGGTCGTCCTGCGAGACGAAGCGTTCGCGGCAGTGCCAGTAGCCGAACGCGTATTTCGGGAGCATCGGGGTCTTGCCGCAGAGTTCGCGGTAGGTCTTCATGACCTTTTCCGCGCCGCCGGTGATGATGACGTAGTCGAGCTCCTTTGCATCGTCGGAACAGAACGTCGTGGCGTAGTCCATGGCGCGGAATTTGAGCGAGGTGCGGTCGTTCGCCTCGTTCTGGACGGTCACGGTGTGCTTGCCCGCCGTGAGCTCGGCCGTGAACCCGACGACCGGGGGCAGCCACATGTTGCGCTGTTCCACGACGGATTTGCCGTCGATGCTGACCACATGGCGGCGCGCCATGGTCTGGCCGCTGTCGAGCTGGAACGCATAGAGGCCGTCGCGTTCCACGGTGAACTCGCCGGTGAGCGTGTTGTCGCGGCGGAACTCGCGGCGTCCGCCGACGGACGTGGTGACGTCGACGGTCTGGCCCTGGCCTTCGCCGATCTTCTTCAGCTCGATGGGCGTGTCGGCGGGATTGAACAGCGTGCGGCTGTAGTTGTGCCACAGGATGCCGTATCCATCGTTGGAGTAGAGGAACGGCACGGACGCCTGCGTGTTGACCTGGATGAGCTGGCGGGGCTGGTTGTAGAGGTTCAGCACGCCGTCCTGGAACTGGCCGAGTCCGAACTGGATTTCCGAGCCGAGTCTCTGGCGCATGAACTTGGTCTCAATGCAGTAGGAATCCGCTTCGGCGTCCCGCGACGTCGATTTCGTGAACTTCCGGGAGCGGATCGCCTCGAAAACATTGGTGCCGGGCATTTCCGGGCTTTGAAACAGCAGCGTGTTCGGGCCCCGTTCGCGGTCGGCGGCGAGTTCGTCATCAGACATGAGCGTGACTCCGCCGCCGGAATAGACGAGCCGGACGGAGAGGTCGCCTGCCGACAAAACGAACCCGTCGGAGGTCTCGCCGGCATTCTTGAACGGGATCGGCCTGGCGTTCGTGAGGATGAACTCGGGTTTCTTCGAGAACGTCTTGTTCGGTGTGCTGCGGACGCGGACGGCGTTCGGAGCCAGCGCGGTCAGCTCAAGCAGCGTACCGTCTTTCATGCGGTAGGTGAACGATTCCGGGCTGAGCGGATTCGTCTCGGGATCGGCGGCTGTCGCGGTCAGCGCGAACGCGGAGAGCGCCGCGGCCGCGGAGAACGCGCGCAGGAATGCTTTTCTGTGGGGGAAGAATGCCATGATGAAATCTCCTTGAAACACATTTTGGAGTGAATGATGCGCGAAAATGCGTCCGCATGCGCGGACACGCTATACAATAGATGCCCGACGGCCGTTTTTCAATGGAAAAAGCGGCGCAACCGGATAAAAAACACGGAAAAAACGCAGGCGGAAGCGTTAATAACGCACGACGTAACTTTAATCCCGCTTCCAAAGTTCGGCAGTGTGCCACGGCGTGCTGTAGAAGGGATGCCCGTGCCCGTTCGCGCAGAAGACGGTCATGCCCCCGTCCTCCGAAGCGTGATCGAACTCAAAGATGTAACTCTGCCGAAGATCCTGAACCGTGCCCTGTTCCTCCGGCGTCAGTCTGCCCCGGACGTCGGTTTCCGCCGCGAGCCGGAGGATGTCCTCCGCGATCCCGGCGTACTGATTCGCACCGTCCGTTTCGATCCGGATGGCTGTAATGCTCCCGACGCGGTTTTTCACGCGGAACACCTTCGTTTTGTACTTCGTTTCGATCTCCGGCCGGATAAGCCCGTCGACGAGGCGGTCTGCGGTGCGTTCGGTCCGCTCGATCCGGGCTGTCCGGTCGTTGTCGAAGCGGAACAGCATGAGCGGCACGAGCAGGAACGGCAGGTCCAGCAGCAACAGCAGGGCGAACGTCCAGACGGTGAAAACGGCGTCGATCTTTTCCCAGAAGGTCAGTTTCTTCATGGGCGCGCCTCCTTCCCGGTCCGCACGGACGCGTCCCCGTACAGCGCGGCGTCGTGCCAAAGCGTGTCCGCCTCATAGCCGCGGACCGTGTCCGGCAGCACGAACGTCATGCCGCCGTCCGGCGCGTCGTGGTCGATCTCCAGCGCCCAGGCGCACGACGGCATCCCCGGCGTCGTCCGGCGCAGTTCGCGGATGTCGTCCGCGATGCCGAACGCCTGTCCGGCGCGGACGCGGCGCGCATCCCGTGCGGCGGTCCGGATTTTGACGCGGAGAGCGCCGTCCCGGTACATGACCTCAAAATCCTTCAGCTCGTATTTCCTGACGATCTCGGGTTTGATGCCGTTCAAAACGGACTGTTCCGGCGCCGATGCGTCGGGCAGGGGGCTTTGTGCTTCGTCCGGCTTCGGGCGATGCCGGATGTCGTAAATCCACTGCGTGATGCCGAAGCAGCCGAGCACGGCAACGGGAAACAGCAGCATGCAGACGAAAAGGGCGCGTTTCGCGATGAGGAAGACGCGCGCCGGCGGATCCTGTTCTGATCGGTCGTCTGTCATGGATTGAGCCGGTTTTGGATGGCTTCGCGGGTCTGCGCGGGATCGGTGTTGCTGGGCGTGAGCGGCGTTTTGAGCCGGTTCTGGATGGACTCGCGGATCTTCGCCGGGTCGTTGCCTCTGCCCGGCGCGGCGGCGGAAGAGGCGGGCGCGGATGCGGACGGATTGTCCGTGGGATCTTCCTTGCCCGAGGTGCTGAGCAGGGGGAGGTTCTCCAGGATGGATTCGCGGGTCTGCCCGACGGCGGCGTCCTTGCCTTTCTGGAAGATGTCCTTCGCGGTCTGGACGGTCTCCTGGCGGGCGGCTTCCTTCGCGAGGATCATTTCCTGTTTGCAGAGGGTCCAGCAGTCGGAAATGCGGATGAGCGTGTAGCTGAGGAGGCGGTCGAACGCGACGGCTTCCTTCGCGGCGGAGATGTCGCCGGATTTGATGCCTTCGATGGCGTCGACGACCTTGTCCTTCGCGGACGCGCCCTGCGAGCCGGAAACGGGGACGTCTGTGACTTCCTGCGCGCGCAATATGGCGGCGCACGGGATGAACGCGGAAACGGCGAGCACGCCTGCGAGGATGAGAGTACGAACGGGACCCGACGTCATGTGCGCTCCCCCCTTCGGATGCATCAGAGATGCGTGGTCAGCGGCGGCTGTTGCTGATCGGTCGTGCGGTGGGACGGCGGCGCGAATTCGATGCCGCACTCGGCGATGCGCGTGGAAATGCGGCTCGGTAGGCCGTGCTTCGCGAAATCGTTCGCGACCTTGATGGCGTTGCGGACGGCCTTCGGCGTGGACGCGCCGTGGCCGATGATGCAGACGCCGTTGAGTCCGAGGAGCGGGGCTCCGCCGTACTCTTCGAAATTGCTGATCGCCTTCACGTCGGCGAACGCCTGCTGCGCGAGCAGGGCGCCGGTCTTCCGGATGGCGTTCTTCATGATGCTTTCCTTCAGCCACTGGCGGATGGCGGAGGCGATGCTCTCGGCGGTCTTCAGGACGAGGTTGCCGGAGAAGCCGTCGCACACCACGACGTCGGCGCTGTGGAAGAACATGTCGTGCCCCTCGACGTTGCCCACGAAGTTGATGGGCATGTTCGAGAGGATCTTGAACGCTTCCTTGGTGAGTTCGTTGCCCTTGATGTCCTCGCCGCCGACGGAGATCAGGCCGATGCGCGGCTTTTCGATGTTCTGGAACATCTGCGCGTAGACTTCGCCGAAGATGGCGAACTGCGCGAGGTTCAGCGGCGTGCAGTCGGTGTTCGCGCCGGCGTCGACCAGGATGAACCTGCCGCCGACCGCCGGCATGAAGGTCGCGATGGCGGGACGGTCGACGCCCTTCAGAATGCGCATCTTGACCTTGGACGCCGCCACGGCCGCGCCGGTGTGGCCGGCGGAGATGACGGCGTCGGCTTTGCCTTCGGCAGCAAGCGTGGCGCAGACCGTGATGGAGGAGTGTTTCTTCGCGCGGATCGAGGTGGTCGAGGGTTCGCCCATTTCGACGACTTCCTCGGCGTGGACGAGCTTGAGGCGCGGACCTTCCTTCAGGTGTTCTTTCTGAAGGTAGTAGGCGAGCTTTTCCAGGTGGCCGACGAGCAGGATTTCCACATCGGGGAACATCCGCAGGGCGTCAGCGACGGCTTCGACCACGACGGCGGGCGCGTAATCGCCGCCCATTGCATCAACCGCGATCCTCATCGAAACGACTCCAATTGAGGTGGGAATATTGCTCGGGAAATTACTCGGCGACGGTCAGGACCTGGCGGCCTTTGTACATGCCGCAGGAGGTGCAGACGGAGTGCGGAGCGACGGGCTTGCCGCATTCTTTGCAGAACGAAGCCTGGACGCCTTCGTAACGGTTCGCGGCCTGGCGCTGGCGGCGTTTCATTTTCGAGACTTTGCGTTTCGGGACTGCCATGATAAGACTCCTTGGTTAGCAGTTATGATAAGGTATTGGACAACATCTTGAAATAATTAATATATCACGGAAAGTGCGATTTGCAAATTCAAAGCGCGTGTTTCGGAAGGAAAATCGCGCATTTTTTCCGGTTTTTCGCATCCGAACGGGAGAAAACGCGCGCGGACTCAGCTTGCAGCGGCGGCGCGCATGACGTCCACCGGGGCTTCGCGGCCGGTCCAGATGCGGAACGATTCTGCGCCCTGATGTACGAGCATCGGAAGTCCGCCGGAGACGCGCAAGCCGCGTTCGCGGCAGCGGACCAGGATGTCCGTTTCGCGGTAAATGGTATCGAAGAGGCAGGCGGAGGCGGGGATCAAATCGGGATCGACCGGCGAGCCGTCGCCGTCGCGAAGCCCGAGGCTGGTGCACTGGATGACCAGACCGGAGCCGTCGAGCGCGTTTTTGACCGCCGGAAGATCGTCGAGCGAGGCGAATCCGCAGTCCAGCGCCGGGGCGTGCTTCAGAAGTTCGTCCGTGAGCCGGATCGCCTTCTCCGCCGTCCGGTTCAGGATGCGGAGGCGGGCGCAGCCGGCGTCCGCCAGGTGGAACGCCAGCGCGCGGACCACGCCGCCGCAGCCGAGAATGCAGACGTTCGCGCCCTTCAGCGGAAGCCCGAAGACCTCCAGCACGGCGCGTTCCAGCCCGGTCGCGTCGGTCGTGTCGCCGAAGAGCTTGCCGTCGCGGACGGAGACCGTGTTGACACTGCCGGCGAGCGCGGCGCGCGGGGTGATGCCGTCGAGGAACGGGATCACGGCGTTTTTGTGGGGGACGGTGATGTTGAACCCGCTGAGCGTGTTTCTGGCGGATTCGAGGAAAGCGGGCAGGCCCTCGCGCGTGACGTGGACCGCCGTGTAGTCGGCGTCGATGCCGAGCGCGCGGAACGCGGCGTTGTGCATGAGAGGAGACTTGGAATGCCCGATGGGGTCGCCGATGACGGCGAAATGAAGCGTGGAAGCGGAGGACATGACGGGACCTCGCGTGGAAAAGTGGTGCGGAAAATCAGTTGCGGAACGCGTCGCCGTAGGGATTGGTCTCCCACGAGGCGGGCTCGTTAAACGGCCTCGGGTTGCGGCGGGAGCGTTCCTGCGTGGTAGAACAAGCGGCGGCGCTCAGGAAAAGCGCCGCCGCGAGAGAACTGAGGATGAGATAACGGAGCGTCATGGCGTCAGAACATCATGAACTCGCGCATCTCCATGACCTGCATGACGATCGTGGCGATGAGTGTGAGGAGCGTGATCACCGCGACTGCAAAAAAGAACTTGGATCTGAACATGTGAGTTCCTTTCCTGTTGGGGTCCGGAGATTATTCCTCGTCGAGACCGAAATCGTCTTCGGAATCATCGGCGGGAGCATCGTCCTCGGCATCGTCAAGTCCGTCGAGGAAATCGTCGCCGGAGTCGATGCCGGAATCGTCGGATTCGTCTTCGCCGGTCATGATGTCGTTGAAGTCCTGCATGGACTGCGCCTGTTCGAGGGCGGCGCGTTCTTCCGCTTTCTTGCGCATGGCTTCGTCGTGCGCGGCCTTCATCGTGGCGAGGTCGCCCTGCGAGAAATAGACCACGTCGCCGACGCTCGGATAATTGAACGTGCCGGCGGGGGAGGCGAGGATGGTGGCGACGGACGCGTTGCCGCGGAGACGGATGACCTGCGCCTTGCAGACGTACTTGGCAGTTTCGGGGTCGAGGCTGGTCGCGACGGTCAGGAGAGCGCCTTCGGGAACGGCTGCGCGGAGACGTTCGCCGTTGGAACGGATCACGGTGCTTTCGGAGCCGATGTCGACGGTGATGTAGCCGTACTGTTCGTTCACATAAACGACCTTGCCGACCAGGTCCTTCAGGACGGTGAAATTGACGTTGAGCGCGTCGTCACCCTCGCCGGAACCGGTCGGGTCGATGATGACTCTGAGTCGGCGGATCTCTTTTTCCGCTTCGGTGAGTTTCTGGGAAACTTCTTCGGCAACCTTCTTGTAGTTCGCGGTGTTTTCATCCGCGGTGCCGAGGGCGACTTCCGCACGTTCCACGCGGATGCGGAGCTCTTCGTTGTCCTTGACCAGGCGCTTGTGCTCGTTGACGAATTCCTCGACGGTGGTGACGTTTTCGCGGAGCAGGCGGCTGTATTCCTGGGAGTTCAGGTCAAGTTCCCTGGCGTCCGGGGAGATCTGGTTGGAGACGGTGACGATGTGGCCGCGGAAGGCTTTCATGCGTTCGACGGTGTCGTTGGTCTTCGCGAGGAGTTCGTTGAGGGCGTTCGAGAGCTTGGCGTTGTCGGCGGAGAACGCGTAGTTCCTGGCGGGCATGCCGAGGTTCGCGCCGTCCTTGGACATGAACTCGGAGAGGTGTTTGTCGCGGACGTAGAAGTATTCCATGCGTTCGCCGATGTGGGTCTTGATCTCGGCGAGCGTGGCGTCGGTGGTCTTGTAGTTGGTGACGCTGCCGGACTCGAGGATGTACGGCTCGTCGCCTTCGCCGTAGAACGCCTTTTCAAGCACGGTGTTGGTCACTTCCGTGAGGTTCTCGGCGATGGCGTTGCGCTGCTTGACGATCTTGTCGACCGCGGAATCCAGCTTGACCATGGCTTCCTTGACTTCGGCCGGGGTCTTGCTGATCTTGAGGTCGTCGGCGGGGATGGTCGCGGATGGATCGATCAGACGGGAGACCTTTTCCACCGTGGCGGCGATGTCCGACCGCGCCTGGGTGATCTGCTCCCTCTTCTGGAAGAGAAGCACGCCGAAGACGACCACGACGATCGCAAAGACGAAAATAAAAATGTTGATGATCTTGCTGGCCTTGCTCATTACCGGGACTCCTGTAATTGCGTGAAAATTATCTGATACAATATGTACACTACATCCTGTTTGCCGGAATTTCAAATCCGAACCGGAAAAAAACGTGTCTTTTTTTTAGAAAAAAACGCGATTTTCTAAAGAAAACGCGGAAAAACAGGCCGGACCCGTCGAAAAGACCGAAAAAAGGGGGACGGCGTCAAAGCGGCGCCGTCCATGCAGTGTACCGCCCGTCGAACGGACGGAATACGGAGGGATCATTCCATCCCGTAGGCCGCGGCGGCGTCGTAGTTGTACTGCGCGTTGAGCGAGAGGAGGGTCTTCGTATGGGTGATGCCGGGAATCTGGTTGCACATCTTGTCGGCGATGATCGAGGAGAGCTGCTGCTGGTCCTTCACGCGGGCGATGGCGGCGAGGTCGTATTCGCCGACGACGGCATGGACTTCGACGATGCCGTCGACTGCGAGGATCTCTTTCGTGACGGCTGCGAGGCTCTGACGTTCGACGTTGACCAGAATGATTGCGGTGATCATGGTTCGGGGTTCCTTTTCAGGTTGGTGTGTTATGATGAATGATTCATGTTTGTCGAATGACGGGCGCGGATGCGCCGGAAACTCTTACACCCGCTAAGATAGCCCATTGTTCGGGAAATGCAAGCGCGAAAGCACGAAAAATGCGTTTTTTTTCGTGGAAAGATTGCATTTCCGTCAAAACGGGGCATATTAAGTATGCCGGAGCCGATGACGCGCTCCGGCGATCCGTCCGCCGCCATCACGAAAAAAACAGGAGCCGAAACCATGGAGATCACCGCCGGGACCGCGCTGGGACTGAAACTGGGCGAACTGCCCGAGGGGCACGGCGTGCGTCCGACCTCGGTGCGCGCCCGCCGGGCGTTTTTCGACAGCATCGGCTCCATCGGGGGGAAGACGTTCGCCGATCTCTTCGCCGGGTCCGGCTGCATGGGGCTGGAGGCCGCCAGCCGCGGCGCATCCACGGTGGTCTTCGCCGAGGAGTCGCCCGACGCTCTCGCGCTCATCCGGCACAACATCGCCCGGTTCGAGCACACGAAGTCGCCAGCGCGCTTTCAGGTCGTGCCGGGCACGCTTCCCGCCTCGCTGAAAGTACGGATCCTGCCGCCGCACCCGGACATCGTGTTCGCCGATCCGCCCTACGCGAAGTCCATGGACATGCTGGCGGCGCTGACCGCCGACGAAACGTTCAACGACTGGTCGCGCGGCGCGGTGTTCTATTGGGAACTGCCCGATTTCCAGTGCGCCCTGCGTCCGCCGTCCGGCCCGTGGAAGCTCACCGGGATCCGCCAGCTCGGCGCGGCGAATTTCCTCCAGCTCGAACGCACGGACAATGCCGCGCGCTGACTCCGGCGGAAACTTCGTTCAGTCTTCCCTGTAAACCCGTTCGTCACGCGGCGACATGACGAGGTAGCACTCCTTCCCGATCAGGAGCGAAGCGGGGATGCGCCACGGGAATCCGCAGTCGTACTGGTCCGCGACGAGCTTGCCGTCGGCGTAGATCTGCGCGACGTCGTACACTTCATGAAATTCGACGAATCCGTTTGGATCGCCGTGAGCCTCCAGTTTCCACCATGTCAGCGGCAATATCTGACTCGCACCGCTCAATTTGAGTTCGGCGGCGAACATCTCCGGGATCTCGAACGGTGCCTGATTCATGCGCCAGGCAGTGAGCACGGGCCGGTTCGGGGACGGGGGCTTGCCGAGCCGCAGGGCCGTGAACTTTCCCTTCTCTCCGTCCCATTTACGGGCGTCGTACGTTCCGATCTGGACCGGACGCACGGCGGGGCTTTCGCCCTCCACGCGGATCAGGTCGCAGTCGCGCGAGGAATACAGCTCGCCGCCGAGCCTGCGGAGTCCCAGCGCGTCCTTCCAGGGGAGCGTGTGAATCCGTATCTTTCCATGTTGGAAAATCGGACCGGCTTCGCGCGTGCCGTCCGCGAACTTGTATTCGGTCATGACGCCGGGGATTGCCGCGAAGAAGAATGTGTCGCCCATGTGGCAGACGGGCTGCGCCGTGGCGTATTCGAGGAGCTCGCCGCCGAGGTCCATGTTGAACGGCAGGAAGAACGCGATGTCGCCGACTACGTCGATCGCCGGGAACACGACCGAGCCCGTGTCGAACACGACGTTCTCCAGGTCGGCGAGCTTCGAGCGCCGCTGATAGTGGTTCACGAAGACGAACCCGGATTTGCCGTCGGTGCGGAGTCCCGCGCGGATCGTCGTCGTGTCGTCGCGCTTCACGGGGAGCGTGGAGTCGAACGCGGGCATCGGGGCGAGCCTGTCGCCGAAGTCCTCCAGGAAAAGGTGCATCAGGTTCAGGAGCCTGTAATGGGGGCGGATTTCGCCGTACTCCGAGACGGGCGCCTGGAAGTCGTAGGACAGCATCGGGACGTCGTTCGGGTAGCCGGACGCCTTCGATTCCTGGAACGTCGAGAGCTTGCCGACGGGGTTCGTGCCGCCGTGGTACATGTAGTAGCCGGGCAGGTTGCAGCCGCTTCCGACCTTGATGAGCGCGGGCGCGTAGATGTCGTATTCCCGGATGATGTAGCGACGGTGGTGCGTGCTTTCGAGGCCGCCGCCGAGCTCGCACGCCGCGAAGGGGTAGCGTTCGTAGGGCAGCCGCCAGCCGTCGCGTCCGGTGCGGTTCGTCGGGATCAGGTCCGCGCCGATGGCGGTGTCGTTGCGCATCCGGTTGAAGAAGAAGTGAGGCGAGGGCGGGAGCGGACGCGTGCCGTTGTTCCACGGGGCGTCGCAGTAGCCGCCGAACACGGGGAGCACGCCGGTGAGCGGGATGCGCGCGCCCTCGGCGGCGTTCCAGCCCGTGACGGTGAAGAGCGGCGGATTCATGCCGCACCCGATCGCGATGGTGCGGAGCGTGTCGAGGTGGGCGGCGTTGCCGGTGAGCTCGTTTTCCAGCTGGACGCCGATGATCGGGCCGCCGTCGGCGTAGAAAAGGCCCTTGAGCTCTTTCCCGATCGCGCCGAACCAGCGGCGCACCTCGGCGAGATAGCCGTCGTTGTTCGCGCGGAGCCGGAACGGCTTTTTCATGAGCCAGTCGGGGAATCCGCCGTTGCGGCACTCGCCGTGCGCCCACGGGCCGATGCGGACGACGACCTCGAGGCCCTGTTTCTTCGCCTCGAGCACGAAATCGCGGATGGAGAGATTGCCGGAGAAACTGAGCTCGCCCTCGACTTCCTCGTGGTGGATCCAGAAAAGATAGGTCGAGACGATGTTGACGCCGCCCGCCTTGAGCTTGGCGAGCTCGGCGGGCCACTGATCGCGCGCGACGCGCGAAAAATGCATTTCACCCATGACCGGGATCCACGGTTTGCCGTCGCGCGTAAGGTACAGACTGTTGATGCCGATCTCGCCGCCGTCGGGAGATTTTCCGCCGAGTTTGAGGTGGTCCGTGAGGATTTCCGGTTTGGCGTACGGCTGGAACGTGCAGCGGATTTGCGCGGGGGCGTCCGCGGGTTCGGCGGACTGGGCGAAGAGTCCGGTCTCGGCGGCGGAGAAGACTGCGGCGGTCATAAGAAGCGCTCCTGTCAGGTGGGGTTTCATGGGCTGGCTCCTGTCTGTGCGAAAAATGATTGCGTCGTTTCCGCATAATATAGCGCGTGAAACGGCGTATGGCAAATGATCGCGGCAAAAAAACGACGGAAACATCCGCGTCCGCAAAAAGGAAACGCGGCGGATCAGAAGTGTTCGATGGGGCACTCGGGGATGGATTCGAGGAAGGACTTGCCGTAGCTCTTCGTCATGATGCGCGGATCGAGCACGACGATGATGCCGGTGTCGGTCCTGCTTCGGATGAGGCGGCCGATGCCCTGCCGGAACTTCAGCACGGCGTCCGGGATCGAGTAGTCGCCGAACGGGTTGCCGCCGAGGCGCTGGATGCGTTCGCAGCGCGCCTGGATGAGCGGGTGCGTGGGGACGGCGAACGGGAGCTTGGTGATGATGACGTTGCTGAGGGCGTCGCCGGGGACGTCGACGCCGGTCCAGAAGCTCGTCGCGCCGAAGATGACCGAGGATTTGACCTTTTTGAACTCGGAGATCATGGCGGAGCGGGAGAGCGATTCGCCGTGGACCAGCAGGTTGATGCCTTTCGAGATGAAGCCGCGCGAGAGCTTGTCCGAGCAGTATTTGAGCATGTTGTAGCTCGTGAACAGCACGAACGCGCTGCCGTTGGTCTTCTCCACGAACATCCGTATCTTTTCCGCCGCCTCCTCGTTGAAGTTGCGTTCGCCCGGCTGCGGCATGTCCTTCGTGAGGTACAGCCGGACCTGCTTCATGTAGTCGAACGGCGAGTCGAGGATGAGGCCGTCGCCGCCGCGGAATCCGACGCGCCGTGCGAAGTAGGTGAGGGAACCGTGCACGGCGAGCGTGGCGCTGGTGAGGATGACGGGCTTGCCGGAGTCGAACAGCAGGTCGCGGAGAAGCTCGGAGACGTTGAGCGGCGCGGAGGCGAGCTCGGTCTGGCGCGTGCGCGCGAATCCGGACTTGTGCCCCTCGACCCAGTAGACCTGGTCGGGCAGGGACATGTTCAGGAAGAGGTTCAGCTCCTCGCGGTAGGACATGCAGTGTTCGAGCTGCGCCTCCAGTTCGAGCCTGAACCCGGAATCGTCCTGGTTGTCCGCGTAGGTCCGCGCGATGGTCTCGACGTCGAGGATGTTGTCGGAGACGAGGTCGCGGAATCGGCCCGGCTGCGAGAGACGGAACGTCTGCTCCGGCGACTTGTCGAGCGTTTCGTCGAACTGCGCGAAGAAGTCGGTCAGCGCCTCGTGGGCGTTTGCGATGCTGTTGCGGACCTGCATGGAGTCCTCGCCGGGCTTCATCAGGAGGCCGCGCCCGCTGACTGGATTGAACAGGCGGTTCAGGGTGCCGCGGACGGCGGAGGAATAGATGTGGAGCCCGAGGTGGTTCGCGGCGTTGTCCTCCAGCGTGTGCGCCTCGTCGAACACGACGGCGCAGTGTTCGGGCAGGGGGCAGTTCTCCTGCTCCTCGATGCGGCTGATCTTCAGGTTGGTGAAGAAGAGCGCGTGGTTGGTGATGAGCAGGTCCGCCTTGTCCCACGAATGCCGGGCGCGCCAGTAGAAACACGAATGGAAGTTCTGGCACTTCGGGCCGAGGCAGGTGCTGGTCTCGCAGCAGACGCTGTTCCAGAGGTGGGGATTCACGCGGAACGGGACGTCGGAGAGCGTGCCGTCGTGCGTGGCTCGGCTCCAGTCCATGAGGTTCTGAAGCTCGTTGACCGGGGCGTCGGCGGGGAGGATCTCGTCGCGGTGGCTGCCCGCGGCGAGCGCGAGGCGGCGTTTGCAGAGGTAGTTGCTGCGGCCTTTGGCGATGGCGAACATGAATTCGACGTCCAGGAGGTCCTGCAGCAGCGGCAGGTCCTTCTTCGCGAGCTGTTCCTGGAGATTGATGGTCTCGGTGGTGATCAGCACGCACTGGTGCATCGCCTTCGCGTGGTAGATCGCCGGGACGAGGTAGGCGAAGCTCTTGCCGACGCCGGTCGGCGCTTCGACCATGAGGTTGCGCCCGTTCTGGAACGCCTCGGCGACGGCGCACGCCATCTCCGTCTGCTGTTCGCGGCGTTCGTAGGGGCGTCCGCCGTACTCCTCCGCCCGCTTCAGAGGTGTGTCCTCGGAGAAGAAGGCGGCGGTGCGCGGGAGAGCGTCCGAAAGAGTGACCTCTTTCAGTTCATGGTCGACGACCGGTAAAATCACGGCGTGTTGCGGGTACCTCGAAGGAAGTACCTTCCCTTATTTTGTTTTGGCGGGTTCTTCGGTGCTGAGCTTGCAGATGGAGCAGTGGCGGCAGTCGAATTCGGCGGGCGGCTCGTACTTGATGCCGGCTTTCTTCGCCTTGTGCATGTTCAGGAGGTTCATGCCGGCGAGGATGAGGCCGAGGAGGATGAATCCGCCGGGGGCCTGTCCCATGATCGCGAAGCCGTTGTCCCAGCACTGCATGCTGATGCCGAAGAGGGTCCCGGCGGCGAGGAATTCGCGGATGCAGCCGAGGCAGACGAGCACGAACGTGAAGCCGAGGCCCATGCCGAGTCCGTCGGCGGCGGACGCCAGCAGGCCGTTCTTCGAGGCGAAGGCTTCGGCGCGGCCGAGCACGATGCAGTTCACGACGATCAGCGGCAGGAAGATGCCGAGCGTCTGGTACGCCTCGGGAGCGTACGCCTGCATGAGGAGCTTCACGACGGTCACGAACGTGGCGATGACCACGATGTAGCACGGGATGCGGATCTTGCCGGGGACGAGCTTGCGGATGACCGAGATCACCAGGTTGCTGCCCATCAGCACGAACGTGGTGGCGAGGCCCATGGCGAGTCCCTTCACCGCGTCGGAGGACGTGGCGAGCGTGGGGCACATGCCCAGGACGAGCACGAGGACCGGGTTTTCTTTCCAGAAACCTTTGGTGAATTCCTTGAAGATGCTCATGATCAGTTTTCCTCCTTGTTTTCAGCCTGTGCCGCGGGGGCCGCGAGGTAATCGCGGACGGCGGTCGCGGCGTACCAGACCAGATCGCAGACGGCGTTCGAGGAGTAGGTCGCGCCGGAGACGAAGTGGACGGCGTCCTTTTCCTTGGTCCATTTTGCGTCGCCGGGCTTCACGCCGGAGTAGGAATCCAGCGCGGCGTTCGGCGGGAGCTTCGAGGTGTCGGGCTTCACGCCTTTGACGACGTCGGAGATGGTGCGCTTCACGGAGCGGTCGGTCACTTTCGTGCCGATGCCGGGAGTTTCGGCGTGGCCGGACTTCACGATCACGGTGTCGATGGTCCCGTCCGGCTTGAAGCTGACGATGCCGGCGACTTTGCCGCCGAATCCGGAGGCGGCGGCTTCGGCGGCGTAGCCGACCACGAGGCCGCCGTTTTTTGCGGTGTAGAGCTTGACCGGTTCGCCGTCGGGCGAAGTGATGTCGACCGCCTCGGCAGCCGGGTCGTTGTCGAACGGCGGGAGGATCATTTTGAGGCTGTCGGCGGTTTCCTTCGCCTGGGAAGCCTTGATGGGGGCGTCGGTCTTCACCGCAACGAACGCCATGACGAGCGTGGATACGCCGCAGACGATGAGCAGGAAGAGCGCCAGATAGAACGGATTGGATGCTTTTGTCATGTCTTTCATTTGATCTCACCCCTTCTGATGTTGAGCGCGGAGACGCTGTGGGAGTGCCAGCCGAAAGGACGGATGTAGCACATGCGGTCGATCAGCGGGACCAGGGCGTTTGCGATCACGATGGAGAAGCTGACACCTTCGGGATACGCGCCCCAGATGCGGATGATGCAGGTCAGAATGCCGATGATCGCGCCGAAGACGAGCGCACCGAGCGCAGTCATGGGCGAGGTCACCATGTCAGTCGCCATGAAGAACGCGCCGATCATGACGCCGCCACTGAGGATGTGGTAGACCGGGTTCGGGGTCAGGCCGGGTGCCGCCAGGTGCACGATGCCGGTGAAGGCGAAGATCGTGACGAGCATGGCGAGCGGGATCTGCCATTTGATGAGGCGGAACGCCATGAGGCCGAGTCCGCCGATCAGGATCGCGAGCGCGGAGGTCTCGCCGATGGAGCCGCCGACGTTGCCGAGGAACAGCTTCATC
The DNA here is from genome assembly GCA_017455665.1 of Lentisphaeria bacterium. Classification (GTDB taxonomy): domain Bacteria; phylum Verrucomicrobiota; class Lentisphaeria; order Victivallales; family UBA1829; genus UBA1732. The sequence goes on along the minus strand of JAFSZN010000114.1, from coordinate 3,870 downwards.
AGGTTGTCGGGTGCGCCGAGCTGTGCCATGGCGTCAGCGGAGCCCTGCACCGCGTGGATCGCGCCGAGCGGGGTCGCGCCGGAGATCAGGGAGCCGGTCGCCGGGGCCGCCCACTGTGTCATGGGGCCGGCGAAACCGACCAGCAGCGCCACGCGCGCCGCGGCGGCGGGGTTGAACGGGTTCTGTCCGAGTCCGCCGAAGAGCTCCTTCACGACGACGATCGCGAAGACGCTGCCGACGAGGCAGAGCCACCAGGGGGCTCCGGGCGGGAGGTTCAGCGCCAGGATCACGCCCGTGACGAGCGCGCTGCAGTCGCCGACCGTGCACGCCTGCCGGGTGGCGAGCGTCCAGCCGTATTCGGCGAAGATGCAGAAGGAGGCGCAGTAGACGAGGATGCGGACGGCGTCGAAGCGGAAGAACCAGATCGAGGCCGCGACGGCGGGGAGGAGGCAGACCAGCACCTTCGCCATGATGTGCGTGATGCTGTCGCCGTCCTGAACGTGAGGCGAAGTGCTCAGCACGAGCGAACCGGGCTCGGGAAGAGCGACATTGTTTTTTTCGATTTCTTCACTCATAGTAGGGAACAGCTCCGGGATTTATGCTTGTTTTGCTTTCGCGGCGCGGCGCTTGGCGTTGATCTCCGCCTTCGCCCTGCGGAAATGCTGGACGAGGGGGCGTTTCGCCGGGCAGACGTAGGTGCAGACGCCGCACTCCATGCAGTCCATGACGTAGCTCTTTTCGGCTTCGTCGTAGTGTTCGCTTTCGACCATGACGCTGACGGGGCCGGGGAGAAGCTTCATCGGGCAGGCGCGGACGCAGCGTCCGCAGCGGATGCACGGATTCGAGGTGTATTCGGCGGTCTCCTTCCACTGGAGCAGGAGGATGCCGGAGGAGTTCTTGGTGACCGTGACGCCGAGCGAGGTCTGGGCGAATCCCATCATCGGGCCGCCCATGATGACTTTCGCCGCGCGTTCCTTCACGCCGCCCGCGAAGGTCAGCGCCTGTTCGACGGTCGTGCCGAGGCGGAGGATCCAGGTGCCGGGGTTGGCGACCGGGGTGCCGGTGACCGTGGTGTAGCGTTCGATCAGCGGATGGCCCTCGACCACGGCGTCGCGGATGGCGGCGCAGGAACCGACGTTCTGCACCACGCAGCCGACGTCCATGGGGAGGCCGCCGGTGGCGACGGATCGTCCGGTGAGAGCGTAGATGAGCTGTTTTTCGCCGCCCTGCGGATAGCGGACGTGGAGCGGCACGACGGTCACGCCGTACTGGCCCGCCTTCTCGTTGAGCGCGGCGATGGCGTCCGGCTTGTTCTCCTCGATGCCGAGGTAGACGCGGTCGACGCGGAGGATCTTCGCGGCGATGGCGGCGCCTTCGAGGACCGCTTCGGTGCGTTCGAGCATGAGGCGGTGGTCGGCGGTGAGGTAGGGCTCGCATTCCGCGCCGTTCAGGATGAGCGTGTCGATGACTTTTTCGGGCGGGGGCGAGAGCTTCACGTGGGTTGGGAACGCCGCGCCGCCCATGCCGACGATGCCGGCGTCCGCGATGCGTTTTTTGAGGACCTCGCGGTCGGTGTTCTTCCAGTTCGGGATCGGGTCGAGGCCGGAACCCCATTCGTCCTTGCCGTCGGAAATGATCTCGATGGCGGGGATCGCGCCGCCGTTGGCGCCGGGGACTTCGACGATGTCGCCGACCGTGCCGCTGGTGGGCGCGTGGATCGGGGCGGAGACGAATCCGCCGGGCTCGGCGATGAGCTGGCCCTTCTTCACAGTGTCGCCCTTCTGGACGACGGGCTTCGGGGGCGCGCCGATGTTCTGCTGGATGGCGACCGTGTAGCGTTCGAGGAGCGGGGCGCGCTGCGCGGGAACGGCGTTGGAAAGCGCTTTGCCGTCGGCGGGATGGACGCCGCCGTGGAAACGCCAGGTGCGGATCGGAATATTCATTTGGACTCCTCCTTTTTCTGCGCCGGTTCAACGGGCTTGAGCGCCGCGATCTTGCGGTGGATTTCTTCGACCTGGAGCGCGCCGGTGGGACATTTGACCTGTTCGACGAAAGAGGCTTCGGGCGGGTTGGAGTAGTTCACGCGGACGAGGCCGGCCTGCATCTGCATGTGCTCTTCCGAGGCGCGGACGCACTTCTTGCAGGCGAGGCACGGGTTCTTGCAGAACTTGCGGCGTTTCGCGGGCTTTTCGAGCGAGTTGCAGTAGACGTGCACCGGGGCGGAAGCCGGGACCAGGCGGATCAGCTTGCGCGGGCAGACGTTCACGCATTTGCCGCAGGCGCGGCAGAGCTCGGGATGGACGACCGCAAGGCCGTCGCGGATCTCGATCGCGCCGAACGGGCACGCACGGGCGCAGGAGCCGTAGCCGAGGCAGCCGAAACGGCAGGCTTTTCCGCCGCCGCCCGCCACGATGGACGCGGAGCGGCAGTCGAGGATGCCGTTGTAGTCGGCGGCGCGCGTGGAGCGCGAGAAGCTGCCGGAGCAGAAGACGACCGCGGTCATCTTTTCCTTCTTTCCGGCGGCCTTGCCTGTGACTTCGGCGATCTTCGCGAGCATGGCGTCGGAGCAGGCGGAGCATCCGGAGGGATCGACGCCCTTCGTGACGATGGCGCTTGCGAAGTCGGCGCATCCGGCATAGCCGCAGCCGCCGCAGTTCGCGCCGGGGAGGAGTTCCTGGACCGCCTCGATCTTCGGGTCGGTCTGGACTTCGAATTTCTTGGCGGTGAAGCCGATGAGCGCGCCGAGGATGAGCCCGACGGCGGCGACCACGCCCGCCGAAACGAGAATTGTGATCAACATGATTGCCGCGCCCCCTTATTTGACCAGTCCGGAGAAGCCCATGAACGCCATGGCGAGGATGCCGGCGGTCACGAGCGCGATCGCGGTGCCTTCCATCGCCTTCGGGATGCGGGCGATGGCGAGGCGTTCGCGGATGCTGGCGAAGAGCAGGAGCGCGAGGCCGAAGCCGACGCCGGTGCTGAACCCGAACACGGTCGAGGAGATGAGCCCGCGCGACGCGTCGGCGTTCAGTTCCGCCGCGCCCAGCACGGCGCAGTTGGTCGTGATGAGCGGCAGGTAGATGCCGAGCGAGACGTAGAGGGAGGGGCTGAACTTCTTCAGCAGGATCTCGACGATCTGGACGAGCGCCGCGATGACCACGATGAAGAGCAGGATGCGCGTGAACGAGAGGTCGACCTCCGTGCCGTTGATCGTGAAGGTCTGCGTGACCAGGAACCTGTTGAACAGCGCGGTGACGAACGAAGCGAGCGTCATCACGAAGATGACGGCCCCGGACATGCCGAGCGCGGTTTCGATGCGCTTGGAGACGCCGAGGAACGGACAGATGCCGAGGATGCGCGAGAGCACCACGTTGTTCACGAGGATCGCCCCCACGGTCAGCACCAGGATTTCGTTGGTATCCATAGCTTGTACCTGTTTTTATTGGGAAAGTTGAACTTGAATTGAGCTTGGGCGGGGGATCACTTCGCGGCGATCCGGGAGACGCGGAAGATGGTGATCGGGGCGGACGGGACGTCCTGGTAGAAGCCCACGGTGGTTGTCGGGACCGCCTCGATCGCGCGGACCACGTCCATGCCGTCCGTGACCTGCCCGAAGACGCAGTAGCCGAACCCGCGCGGGGTCTCGTCCTGGTGGTCGAGGAAGGTGTTCGGGGCGGTGTTGATGAAGAACTGGCTGGTGGCGCTGTCGACGACTGCCGTGCGCGCCATGGCGATGGTGCCGACCTTGTTCGAGAGGCCGTTTCCGGCTTCGTTCTTGATCGGGGCGCGCTTGGACGGGACGTCGCGGAGATCGGCGTCGAGGCCGCCGCCCTGGATCATGAATCCCTTGATGACGCGGTGGAAGACGGT
>JAFSZN010000113.1 GCA_017455665.1 Lentisphaeria bacterium | reverse complement strand
GCCTGCCCGATGGTGTTGTTGATCTTGTGCGCGCCGGTGTGGTTCAGGTCCTCGCGTTTGAGGTAGATGCGCGCGCCGCCGCAGTGCTCGGTGAGGCGTTTCGCGAAATACAGCGGCGATTCGCGCCCGACGTAGTTGCGGAGCAGGTCGTCGAGTTCCGCCTGAAACGCGGGGTCCTGTTTGGCGTCGAAGTAGGCTTTCTCCAGCTCGCGGAGCGCCCCGGTCAGGGTCTCGGCGACGTACTGGCCGCCGTAGATGCCGTAGTGTGTGTTCATATTTGAATCCTTTCAGCAAGTTTTTGAATGAGAAGATGGTCTTTGATGCCTGGCGCGGACTCCACGCCGCTCGAAACGTCGATTCCGGCGGGGCGGACCTGCGCGACCGCCTCGCGCACGTTGTCCGGCGTGATCCCGCCGCCGAGCAGGACCTGGCGGACGGACGCGAGGCGGGCGGCGAGGTCCCAGCGGCAGGGACGTCCCGTGCCGCCGCCGGAATCCGCCACGACCAGTGCGCAGGGAAACGCCTCCGCCTCGGCGAGCGCGGCTTCCGAGTGCAAGTTGAACGCCCTCCAGACGACCGTTCCGGTTATGGACTGCGCGTAGTCGGCGGACTCGTTTCCGTGGAGCTGGACGGCGTACGGGCGGAACTCCGCGATCAGGGCGTTGAGCTCGGCAAGCGGCATGTCGCGCACGATGAAGACCTTTTTGCAGCGCGCCGCCGCCATGAGGACGGGGATGCGTTCGCGCGGGACGAATCGCGGTGTGCCGGGCACGAGGATCATACCTGCGTAAGCCGCCCCGGCATGTTCCGCCGCCGCCATGTCCTCAGGCCGCGTGATCCCGCAGAGTTTCAGCAGCATGAGAGCAGCTCCTTCAGTTTCGCGCCGGGATCGTCCGCGCGCATGAGAGTTTCGCCGATCAGGAACCCCGTCGCGCCCGCGTTCTGAAGCATCTTGATGTCTTCACGCGTGCGGACGGCGCTTTCCGCGACGACCGGCTTTCCGCAGGATTTGAGCTTGGCGATCAGCTCGGCAGAACGTTTCAGCGAGGTCGAGAAGGTCTTCAGGTCGCGGGCGTTCACGCCGACGAGATCGGCGGACGCGGCGAGTTCGAGTTCGGATTCCGTGTGGGCTTCCCCGAGCACGGCGAGGCCGCACCGGTGCGCGAAATCAAGCAGACTCCTGAACTCGTCGGCGTTCAGCATGGCGGCGATCAGCAGGATCGCGGACGCGCCGGACGCCTTCGCCTCGAGGATCTGGTACGGGTCGAAGATGAAGTCCTTCCGCAGAAGCGGGAGGGAGACCGTTTCCGCCGCGAGGCGCAGGTTTTCAAGTCCGCCCTTGAAATAGAACGACTCGGTCAGCACAGACAGCGCCGCGGCTCCGGCGTCCTTCAGCGATTTCGCCAGCACGGGCACATCCAGATTTTCGCGGATCAGCCCCTTCGAAGGTGACGCTTTCTTGAGCTCGGCGATCACATGGATGCCGGGGCCGCGAAACGCTTCGGCGAAGCTCGCGCGTTCCGGCGTTTCGGCGGCGATTGCGGCGAGCCTGTCGAACGGAAAATCCTGTTTCTTCTGTTCAAGCGCCGGACGGTTCCGCGCCACGATCTCGTTCAGGATGTCCCGTTTCATGCGCGGATCCTCCGGAGTTTGTCGAGCGCCGCGCCGGAGTCGATGGACTGCGCCGCGAGCGGGATGCATGCTTTGATGGAGTCGCCGAGCCCGGCGGCGGAGCAGATGGCGGCGGCGTTCAGGAGCACGGCTCCGCGTTTGGCTGTGCGGTCGCGTCCGGAGAGAATGTCGAGCAGGATGCGGCTGTTTTCCGCCTTGTCGCCGCCCGCGAGCGTGCCTTCGCACAGTGCCGGGTCGTCCAGCAGTTCCTTCGGGTCGATGACGAG
>JAFSZN010000112.1 GCA_017455665.1 Lentisphaeria bacterium | reverse complement strand
TTCGACAAAACATCGGACGCGGAGAAACGCAATCAAAAGATCAAAACAAGCGTCCTCGGCGGCAGAAACAAACAAAACAAAACGGTAATACAACCTGTTGTACCGAGGGGAGTTGCAGAAATCGAGACAAAAAAATGGTGGCTGCTGCCGGGTTCGAACCAGCGACCTGTGGATTATGATTCCATCGCTCTACCGACTGAGCTAAGCAGCCAACCAAAGGGTGTCAATAAAAATGGCTCCGGCAGCAGGACTCGAACCTGCGACAGGGTGGTTAACAGCCACCTACTCTACCGACTGAGCTATGCCGGAGCGACTACATGAATTTAATATACCCCGTTTCCGCAAAAAATCAAGCGTGTTTTGAAGAAAAAACGGAAAAAAACAGGAATGATGCGGCCTCCGACTCAAAGAGAACGTCGTAACGCACGAAACAAGAAAGGGAATGAACGGAAATCCGGGATCGGATTGTTCGTGCGGAAACGTTCGGATCGGGGTCTGTCCGAACTCAAAACGATTGAGAGGCGGCCATCATGGCGACGCGGCAGTCCGTTTTCGGGCAGTAGCCGCGGCAGGAGAGCTGGATCTCCTTCAGCACGAACCCCTCCGGCAGACCGGGCACGGACGGCACCAGCGGTTCGTTTTCGGCGGGGAAAAGATCGTAGACTTCGCCGCAGTGCAAGCACTTGAAATGGCCGTGTTCGCACATGTTGGCGTCGTAGCGCAGTTCGCCGCCCTCGATCGTGATCTCCCACACGGCGTGCTTTTCCGCGAGGAGTTTCAGCGTGTTGTACACGGTCGTGAGCGACAGCGTGGGCTGTTCCGCCCGGACAGCCTCGAAGATCGTCTCGGCGGTCGGATGGATCGCGTGGGTCCGCAGGAAATGGTAGATCGCGGTGCGCTGCGGCGACGGCGTCACGCCGATGTTCCGAAGGATCTCGATGCTGGATTCGCGTGTCATCACGGGCGGCAAAAAGGGAAAAGGGTTGAATGAAGGGCCCGTATCCTGTTACAGATACGGGCATAGACAAAAAACTAAGACCTACTTCAAAAGATCAGTCCTTGAAATAGCGTTTCAGGAGGCCGGCGAACGCGGCGCCGTGGCGCGCTTCGTCCTTTGCCATTTCGTGCACGGTGTCGTGGATGGCGTCGAAACCGAGCTGTTTCGCCTTCTTCGCGATCTCGAACTTACCGGCGCAGGCGCCCTGTTCGGCTTCCACGCGCTTGGTCAGGTTGGTCTTCGTGCAAGGGGCGACGACTTCGCCGAGGAGTTCGGCGAACTTGGCGGCGTGTTCCGCCTCTTCGAACGCGATGCGCTTGTAGGCTTCGGCGATCTCGGGAAAGCCTTCGCGGTCCGCGACGCGGCTCATGGCGAGGTACATGCCGACTTCGGTGCATTCGCCGGTGAAGTTGGCGTGGAGGCCGTCCATGATCTCCTTGTCGTCGACCTTGCCGTCGCCGATGCCGTGAACGGTGGCGAAGGTCATCGGACCGTCGTTTTCTTCCTTGGCGACGAATTTGGAGGCGGGAGCCTTGCACTGGGGGCAGAATTCGGGGGGATTGTCGCCTTCGTAGACATAGCCGCAGACCTGGCAGACGTACTTCATGATGGGGGGGTCCTTTCTTTCACGCGCCGGGCGGCGCATGAGGTGGGTTGAGGTTTGGTTAGGGAGAATGTTGTTCCGGTGAAGGGGGAAACACCGGATTCACGAAATACAAGGATTGTAGTCGTTACAGTTTTACAATAACTCCAAATCAGAAAAAAATCAACCCCGAAAACGATCTTTTTTCTGGATTTTTCGCAGCACGTTGCGTCAGAGCGACTTTTTCAGCATCTCCGGCGCAAATCTGCCACGGTTCGAGGGGTTTAGCAGACGCCATTTTGCGAGTCCGGTCCGAGCCATGAAGTACCGCAGAGCGACCGCGAGACAGCCGAATCCGTACTTCACGCTCCGCCGGAACGAGATGCTGGACGCCTCCTCGAAATACTTGGTCGGGCACGACACCTCGGCGATCACGGCTCCGGTCCACGCGATCTGCGCGAGCATTTCGTTGTCGAAGATGAAGTCGTCGGAATTCCCGCTCAAATCGAGCGATTCGAGCAGTTCGCGCGAGAATCCGCGGTAGCCGGTGTGGTATTCGGAGAGCTTCTGCCCCATGAGCACGTTTTCCACGAACGTGAGGAAACGGTTCGAGACGTACTTGTACATGGGCATGCCGCCTCGTAGGGCGCATCCGCCGAGGATGCGCGAACCGAGCGTGCAGTGGTACAGTCCGTTGCCGATCATCGCCGCCATGGCGGGAATGAGGAGCGGCGTGTACTGGTAGTCAGGATGCACCATGATCACGATGTCCGCGCCGTGTTCGAGCGCGAGCCTGTAGCACTGTTTCTGGTTGCCGCCGTAGCCGGTGTTGCGCGGCAGACGGTAGGTCACGGCGCCTTCGATGCGGGACGCCGCCGCCCACGTGTTGTCGCTGCTGGCGTCGTCCACGATCACGACCTGGTCGACGAACGGCTGCGCGGCGACTTCGCGGAAGGTCTTTTCGAGGGTCTTTTCCGCGTTGTAGGCGGGCATGACCACGACGACTTTTTTCCCGTTGAACATCGTTGCTCCGTTTGCGTTGTTTGAGGTGCGGAAAGCAACCAAATCAAACAGCTTTTCCGCGTTCGTTTCATGCTTAAATATACATCCGTCGGAGCGATTTTCAAGCGGGAAACGAAGACGCAACGGAGATTCGGCGGAAACTCAATTCGTTTCCGCCTTGGAAAAAATAGTTCATTTTCTTGATTAACGGCTTGATTTTTCCCGCGCGCGGGAGTATATTTATTTACCACACAAAAATCAACAGGCTTTTTTTCAAAGCAAACGCCATCATCCCGCACAGGAACGGATCACATGGACCAGACAAACACAGCATTATCGTTTCAGTCGGCATCCGGCGGGGCGCTGAACGCCCCCGTCAACGCCCTGTACAGAGGCATTCGCAATCGGCTGTTTCTGCGGGAATCCGCGGCATTCTGCGCCGCGGCGCTCTTCCTGGGGGGCGGCATCGTGCTCGCGTGGAGATTCGCATTTCCGGAATGGTCCCGCAACGCCGTGATCCTTGCATCCGTTCTGCTTGTGGTCGTTTCGCTGGTCGCGGCGCTGGTCCGCGCGATCCGCCTGACGCCGCCGAAACGCAAGCTCGTCATCTGGCTGGACGACCATGCGGACTGCGGCGGATTCCTGGCGGCGTCGCTCGAAACGGACTGTTCCGCGTGGGCTTCGCGGATCCGGATCCCGCAGACGCCGGAACTGAACATGGAGTTTCCCGCCGCCCGCGTGACCGCGCTCCTCACCGCGGCGCTCTTCTTCGCAGGGGCGTTTCTGGTCGACACGCAGCGGACCGGTCTGGTCGGCCCGGGCGGGCTCGACGTTCACCAGGAACAGCAGGAGCTGGAAGAAAAGCTCGAGATCCTCGAACAGGAGCCGCTGGTCCCGCAGGAGGAGATCGAAGCCGCGAAGGAGGAACTGGAAGAGCTTGTGGAGAACAGCAGCAGCACGTCCCCGGCGAAGACGTTCGAGGGCATCGAAGCGCTCCGCGAGCTGACCGATTCGCTTGCCGCCAGCGCTTCGCGCGCGCTGGAACACTCCGCCGACAACGCGCAGAAACTTTCGCAGACCGCCGCCGCGCTCGCGAACCTGCCGACCGAGGTGCTGGGCCGCAACAAGGCGCTGGAACAATTCAGGCAGCTCGCCGAGCAGCTCGCAGCGGACGACGCCTCACTGGCGGAGTTTCTGAAGCAGAGCGGTGACAACCTCGCCTCCGCCATGACGCCGGACCAGCTTCAGTCGCTTGCCGACTCGCTGGCGGGGAACGCACAGGGGCTGCGCGAACGCATCAAAAAACTCGCCCAGATCCGAAACGACCAGATGCAGCAGCTGTCGGGCAAGGGGCAAGCTCAGCAGCAGGGACAAGGTCAGGGGCAGCAGCCGGGACAAGGTCAAGGTCAGGGTCAGGGCCAGCAGCAGGGACAAGGTCAAGGTCAGGGTCAGGGCCAGCAGCAGGGACAAGGCCAGCAGCCGGGACAAGGTCAGGGACAAGGTCAAGGTCAGGGGCAAGGTCAGCAGCCGGGTCAAGGTCAGGGACAAGGGCAAGGTCAGGGGCAAGGTCAGCAGGGGGAAAGCTCCGGCGACACCGGACTCGCGACCGCGGACGATTATGCGAACAGCGCCGAAGCGCTCCAGAAATGGCTGGAGGAAAATGCGCCGGGCGCATCCGAACTTTCCAACGCCGCCGGACAAGGTCAGGGCCAGCAACCGGGTCAGGGTCAAGGCCAGGGACAAGGTCAAGGTCAGGGTCAAGGTCAGGGGCAAGGACAAGGTCAGGGACAAGGGCAAGGTCAGGGGCAAGGTCAAGGTCAGGGGCAAGGTCAAGGTCAGGGCCAGAGCGGTGGCGCTCCCGGCTCCGGCGGCATTTCCCGCGGACGCGGCGACGCCCTCCTCAATTTCACCGGACACACGCAGGACGTCGGCGACGAACGCCGCGATCTCATGCTTGAGAATACCACACCCGGACAGAGCGTCTCCATCCTGGAGTTCACGACCACGCCCGGCGACGAGACAGCCGAACGCGCCAAGGCGGGGCAGCTTTCCGGGACCGGGCCGGCGGAGCACGCCGAAACGCGCATCCTCCCCTCGCACCGCGAATCCGTCCGGCGCTATTTCAGCAATTCACCCGACCAACCGTAACACACGCAACTTTTTCATACCCACATGGAGCAGACTCCAGCGATGAACATCGAATCCAACTCCCTGATGACTCCCGAAGAACTCAACCGCGTCAGCGCCCTCGCGACGCGCCTCCTCGACGAACTCGACAAGATCCTCCTTGGCCAGCACGAGGTCCACAGGCTCCTCCTCATCGGCATCTTCAGCCGCGGCCACGTCCTGCTCGAAGGCCTCCCCGGCGTCGGCAAGACCGCGCTCGTGAAGGCGCTCGGCAAGCTCATGCGCCTCGAGTTCAAGCGCATCCAGTTCACGCCCGACCTGCTCCCCAGCGACATCCTCGGCGGCAGCATCCTGCAGGTCATGCCTGACGGCTCCCGCAAGATGGAGTTCCAGCCAGGCGCGATCTTCTCCAACATCCTCCTCGCCGACGAGATCAACCGCGCGTCGCCGAAGACCCAGTCCGCCATGCTTGAAGCCATGCAGGAACACGCCGTGACGCTCCTCGGCGAGACGCGCCCCCTGCCCGATCCGTTCTTCGTGCTCGCCTCGCAGAACCCGATTGAGCTGGAGGGCACCTACCCGATCCCCGAGGCGCAGCTCGACCGCTTCCTCTTCAAGATCAACGTGGCGGGCGTCGACGCCGACGTCCTCACGCAGATCATCGCGAACCGCCGCCGCGGCGAACCGCCGGAGCCGGAATGGACGCTCGCCGCCGAGGAACTCCGCGAGATCTTCGCCGCCATGGACCGCGTCTACCTCAGCGAATCCGTCGCGAACTACATCGCGCGCATCGTCGCCGCCGGACACCCCGGCAACCCCGCCGCCATCCCGGATGTGACGCGCTTCGTGACCTACGGCCCCTCGCCCCGCGCCGCCATCGCCCTCGCCGAATCCTCCCGCGCCGCCGCGCTCATCGCCGGACGTCCCGCGGTCGGGTTCGAGGACGTCCGCAGCGTGGCGCCCGCGGTCCTGAACCACCGCCTCATCCTGAACTATCAGGCGAAGCTCGACAAGATCACGCCCGCCGCCCTCTCCGAACGCCTCCTCGAAAAGGTCGACCCCGCCGGGATCGACTGGCCGCAGGGCGTCAACGCCGGAAAGGATTGAGGTCCGGCCATGACGCACCTCGTTTCCAAAGTGTTCCGGCGCGCGCTTCTGCCCGCGCTTCTTCTTCTTCTTCTTCTGCCGCTCGCGGCCTCCGCGTTCGCGACCAGCGCCGCCCCGGCGGGCATCGCTCCGGCCGGGAGACCCGGCACGGGAGGAGACGGACTGCAAAACCACGGGGAAAAAGCTCCGGATGTTGTTTTTCAAGCCGGTGAAGGCGAATCGAAACCGAAGACCGCCTCCGCCGTCAAAGTCGGCTCCGTTTCGATCTCCCTCTCGTCCGCTCCGTTCCTCTCCGTCGGCTCCGGCGACCAGATCGTCCGCGAGTTCGTCGTCCGCAACGACGGCGACGCCCCCGCCGACTTCACCGTCGTCATGCACTACAACATCGGCTGGCGCGCCGAATATGTGCGCTCCGTCACCACCTCCCGGAGGATCCCCGCCCATTCCGTCCAGACCGTTTCCGTCTTCGCCCCGTCGTACATGGAACCGGATTCGGAAAACATCACAGTCGCAAACCCGCTGATCTACGTCAACGGCAAACAGGTCTTCCAGCTCCCGACCGGCATTTTCGACGCGGGCGAGGCCGACCGCTATTATTACGCCATGCCGTCCTCGTTCACGACTGCCGAGCCGGTCATGAGGGGGTTCATCAAGGACCTCCTCTTCGGAGGGACATCCGGTTACCGCAACATTCAATGCGGCTTCTCCAATTCCGATACCGTCCAGTGGCCCGCCATCCCCCAGTTCTACCAGGCGAAAGGGGTCCTGTTCCGCAAGACCAACGACAAGTTCACGCCCGATGCCGAACGCGCCATCCGCGACGCCGTCATGCTCGGCGCGACCGAATTCCTCTTCATCCCGCGCGGCGAACAGCGTCCCGAATGGGCGCCCGCGCCCGCCATCCCCGGCAGGCCGGTCGTCGTGCCGCGCGGCTTCGGACGGACCATCGTGCTGGACGAACGCTACATCTTCAATCCGGCGCAGGAAGAAGTCGAAAACGCACTCAAAAAGCCGTATTCCGGGAAGAGCGATGCCGAACTCGAGGCCGCAATGCGCGTCAACCGCCAGACGCTCGACTATCTGGCGTCGGAACACCTCTTCATCGGCAATCCAGCCGAACTCTTCCAGCTGCTTCCCTGCGTCGAGGTCCCGAACCTGTCGTTCTTCGTAGTCATCCTCGCGCTGCTGGCGTACATCATCGTGGTCGGCCCGGTCAACTACTTCTACCTCGTCAAACGGAAGAAAAGCGTGCTGCTGCTCCTGTTCACCGTCCCCGTGATCTCGCTCGTCTTCGTCGGGATCGTCATCCTCTTCGTCACCTTCTTCGAAGGCTGGTTCTCCCGCGCGTCCGCCGTCGGCGTGACCTTCCTCGACCAGCAGGAGAGCATGGGCTACACGCGCGCCGCGGTGAACCTCTACGCCCCCCTGCCCGTCCGCAGCCTTGTCTTCGACGCCGCCGACACTGTGTCGTTCGCTCGCGCAAACAACGTGAACGTCTCCCTCGGCCGCGACCAGGTCGTGACCGGCGCGAACAGGGCGCGAATCCCGCTGGTCTACGGCGTCTCCCGCGCGGAAAAGCACCTCGAACAGCTCAGGGTCTCCCGGAACGCCGCCGGCACGATCACCGTCATGAACGGCCTCGGCGCGCCCGTGAAGATCCTCGCGATGAAGACCCCGGACGGCGAATGCTGGCTCCCCTCCGAAGCCATGGTCCAGCCGGGCGTCGCCGCCGAACTGAAACCGTCCGGCGGCGAGGGGGGAGATGTCAATGCGCAAAAGGGCCTTCTGAACGACGGCAGCCACGGCAGCCTCGCACCCGGCAGAAACCAGCTCTTCTACACGCTCTGCACGTATCTGTATGAGAACACCTCGGATGACAGTTCCCACCAGGGCAACACCGCACGCGGCAACCGAAGAAACAACTATCGGTACGATATGAATCCGGACCAGACGAAGCAGGCGGTCGATCTGGCGATGGAACAGAACAGCCTTTCCCCGCTCGCCGATCTTCTTTCGCCCGGCATGTACATCGCGGAAACCGACCGTCCGCTCTTCTATACCCCCGGCTGCTCCCCGCTTTCCTTCCGTGCCCGCCACCTCGTCGTCGGCACGTTCACCCTTCAGGAGTCCGCACATGAAAACTGAAGTCCGCAATCTCTCGCGCGTTTTCGGCAAGACCGTCGCCGTCAATGATATCTCCTTCTCGTTCGAAGACGGCAACATCTTCGGCTTCATCGGCCCGAACGGCGCGGGCAAGACCACCACGATCCGCATCATGGCGACGCTCGACCTCGCCACCTCCGGCGACGTCTTCTACGACGGCGTCTCCGCCACGCTCTACCCCGAGGCGGTCCGCCGCGTCGTCGGCTACATGCCCGACTCCCTCCCCGGCTACAAGGACATCCAGGTCTGGGAATACCTCGACTTCTTCGCGCGCAGTTTCGGGCTGAAGGGCGCAGAGCGCACGCGCGCCCTGAACGACATCGTGGAGTTCACCAACCTCGGCGAACTCCGCGGCAAGTTCCTCTTCGCGCTCTCCAAGGGCATGAAGCAGCGCGTCAGCCTCGCACGCGCCCTGATCCACAACCCGAAAGTCCTCATCATGGACGAACCGGCGGCGGGGCTCGACCCCCGCGCCCGCCACGAACTCCGCACGCTCCTGAAGATCCTCGCCGAACAGAAGAAGGCGATCTTCCTGAGCAGCCACATCCTGTCCGAACTGCAGGACATCTGCGACGGCGCGGTCATCATCGAACAGGGCAAACTCCTGTCCGCCGGCACGCTCGACGATCTTCTCGCGCAGGTCAACGGCGGAGCGCCCGCCTCCCCTGCCCCGGCGCGGGCGCAGACCGGCGAATCCGCCGACCTTTCCGGCGCAGCCGCCGCATCCGCGCCGCAGACCGCGCCGAAGGGCGTCAGCGTCTCGCTGAAGACCCCGCGCGGCGAGGCGGAGCCCGTGCGCCTGAAACTCCTCGAACACCCGCTCACGCGTTCCGTGGACGTGTTCGACGACGACGAAGTCCACGCGATCATCGAGGGCAACGACGCCGAGGTCTCGCGCGTCGTCGGCACCGTCTTCGCCGCCGGGCTCACGGTCCTGTCGTTCAACCGGAACCAGATGGGCCTGGAGGAGCTGTTCATGAAGATCACGCAGGGCAAGGTCCAGTAAGGAGGCGCCGACATGTTCAGCAAACTCGTCACCGGCATCGGCGAATCCCTCAACCCGGTCTTCATCAAGGAGATGCGCCAGTATTTCCAGAATCGCCGCATGATCATCTTCATGGGCATGCTCCTCCTCGCGCAGTTCATCGTCACGCTCTTCTTCTCCTCCGCCATGCGGTTCAGCGGCGACGACGACAGCTCCGGCGTCGGCTTCTTTCTCCTCATCATCTTCGCGGGCGCGATCCTCGCCGTCATCATCTGTGCGATCGGCGCGGAACAGCGTTTCGCGGAGGAGCGCTCCGACAAGGAGCTGAACTACGCCATGCTGACCACGCTCCGCCCCGCCTCCATCATCTGGGGCAAGCTCGAAGGCGCGATCGTCATGCTCTTCTGCATCTTCTCCATGCTCCTGCCGTTCCTGACCGCCGCCTACTTCATGCGCGGCCTCTCGGCGGCGTCCCTGCTCGTCACGCTCTGCCTCTTCCCGATCCTCGTCCTCTACTCGCTCGCCGGCATCTTCGCCGGGTCGTTCGGGATGAAGTGGATCACGGGTCTGTTTTTCGTCGGCATCTTCGGCAGCATGGTCTTCCTGATGCCGTTCGCGTTCGAGATCGTCGACGACCTCATGAACCGGAGCGACCTGGGGACCGCGTTCTGGGTCGGCATCCTCATCGAATACAAGCTCGCGTTCCTGCTCGGCGTCCTGCTTTTCCTCCTCGCGCTCGCGGTGGTCTCTCCGCCGAAATCCAACCGGTTCTGCGCCGCGAAAGCCTATCTTTTCCTGCTGCCCGCCATCGCGCTGGTCCTGATGACGCCCTACTATTTCATCTTCGGCGGCAGCGGCACGAGCTACGACCGCGATTTCTTCTACGTCATCGAATTCCTCTTCTGCGCCTTTTCCTTCGGCGTGACGGCGCTCGTCGCGGTCTGCGAGCCGCCCGTGAACAGTATCCGCATCTACATGAAATGCCCCCGGAACTTCTTCGGACGCGTCCTGCATTTCCTGTTCTCGTCCGGGTTCGCCGGAACCGTGCTGCTCACGATCCCGGTCCTGGCGCTCCCCGCGGTGCTGACCCCGTTCGCGGGACTGTCCTGGAGCGGCGTCACCACGGTCTACGGCATGCTGTGCATCCTCGTGTCCTTCCTGGGCTTCGCGCTCCTGGCGCTCAACCTGGGACTGCGCACGAAACTGCGCTTCCCGCCGCTGGGCTGGCTGGTCATCCTTGAGGTCGGCGCGAACATCCTCACATGGATCCCCGCCTCAATCATGGACTTTTCCATGAAGAAGATCCCAGGTCCCGTCCGCCTCATCTCCATGGTCCTATCCCACCTCTACTGCTTCGTGGAGACCGTGGACGCGCCCTCGGCAAGCACTGCCGCGTCTTCGCTGCCGCTTCATGCGCTCATGGTGTCCTCCGGCATCACCTTCATCCTCTTCCTCTGCCTGCTGCCGCTCATCGTCAAGGCGTTCCGCCAGCACCGCTACCCCGACAACGCGGCAAAACCTCCCACTAAGGAAATGCTCCGCAAATGAACCCGGAAACAAAGCATGGCATGGAGCCCAGGATCGAACCGGCGACGGAACCGCCCCGGACGGAACCGCCTCAGACGGCTGTTCCCGCGGCGGAGACCGCCCCCGCCCTTCCCAAACGGAAACGGAGTTTCCTCTGGATGTTTTTCGACGCCTGGACCGACCGCGACCTGGACCTTTCGAACATCGACACGTCCGACTGGAACATTTATTATTACTACTACCGGCACATCTACCAGAAACGCGCCACGATCAAGCTCAAGTACCTGAGATGGATCGCGCTGCTCTTCCAAATCCTTTTCTTCGGGGCGTATGCCCTGGGCATTACGCTGTATCTGATCTTCCACATCCGCAGAAGCACGACCATGGATCTTTCCGGCATCTTTCTCGTCATCCTTTCCGTGGGCAACATGTTCGCGCTCCAGTATCTTCTGCCGCTTTTCCCATTCCTTCCCATCTTCATGGTCTGCCCGGCGTTCAAGCTCCGAAGCAGAAACCGGGGCTTCATGACGTCGCGCGCGAAGGAACCGCCCCTGCTGGCGCATCTGGTGCGGTACACCACGAGCAGAGGCCTGGTGACGGGCGCGCTGCAGAGCCTGTTCTTCACCTGGCGCAAATTCTTCCTTCTGCTGCTTCCGTGCATCGTCGTTTCGGTCCTGTCGATGTTCGTCTACGCATCGTTCTTCGCGTCGACGGCGCGCGAGATCACAATGACATTCGCGCTCCCGGCCGGCGGCGTGCTGTTCATCCTCACGCTTTCGATGTTCTTCGTCATGCAGGCATTCTGTTACCGCATGGATTCCCTGCTCATGATCATCTACATCGGCATCCTGGCGGCGATCACGGTGTTCGAATTCGGCGACAGGAGCAGTGCGTTCAACGTCGATTTCTGGCTCGCCATGGGATGCTGCTATGTCCCGGCGTGCATTCTCGCGTCGGTCTATTTCGCGCTCGCCGCCGTCGACACCAACGATTACGGGCTGGGGAAACGCGCACCGAAAGCGATCCGCATTTTCCTGTATTCGCTGGCGGGCATCTTCCTCGCGCTGATCCTTTCGGGCGGCAATCTCCCCCTCCTCGAAAACGCGGACAGCAACCATTACCGGCTGATCAGACTGATTCTCTCTTTCTGCGTCTACGGGCTTTTCGCGTGCGTCTGCGGACTGCTGGTCACCTCGGTCTCCGTCACTTCGCACCACGCGGAACTCCTCCGCCGGAAACAACCGGGCAAACCGTTCTGGCGGAAACTGCTCGACCCGGCGTCGCCGGTCTCGCTCTGCCCCGTCTTCGTGCTTGAGATCGCCTCGTTCTTCATCGTCGGGGGCTTCTCCAACTCGTTCGCGCGTTCGGCGCACAGCGGATTCAGCGCAAACGAAACGCTTCAGTTCGCACGGGCGGGCTGGACCGTCCTGCACGTCGCCCTCGCCGCCGTGTACATGCGCCAGTGGAACGATCCGGCGATCCGGGAGCCGTGGGAATCCCATGTCAAGTTCAATTCCTACGCGATCTTCTCCGCCGTCCTCCTGTTCCTGATCATGCTGCTGTTCTCGCTCTCGGTCAACAAAAAAGACCTGACGGACATCCTTGCCTCGTTCATCTATATCGCGTCCATCATCGCCTGGGGCTTCGCCGTCTATTACGTCAACTCGCATCCCGACAGGAAACGCTTCGAGCAGAGCGGCGCGCCCGCCGATGCGTTTGGCGGCGGAACTCCCGGACAGGGACGGGATGACAGGGAGGCGTTATGAGCTCGCCCGCCGCAACAGCAATACCGTATTTCGCCGACGCGGTCGAACGCGCCCTCGCGGCGACGGGCGGCGTGGAGCTGACCGCGCCCGCCCAGGTGTCGGGCATCGACGGACGCCGCGTCGGACGCAGGACGGGCAACGCGCTGGAATTCTCCGAGTACCGCGAGTACCGTCCCGGCGACGACCTGCGGCGCATCGACTGGCGCGTGTATGCCCGGAGCGAACAGCTTATGATCAAGCTGTTTTCGGAGGAGATCGACCCGCGTTGCGACGTGATCCTGGACCATTCGGCGTCCATGGCGTCGACGGAACGCAAGGCGTCCGCCGCGATCTCGCTCGCCGCGATCTTCACGACAGCCGCCGCGAACTCCGGGTTCTCCCTGAACCTCTGGCACGCCGCCGACGCGTTCCGCAAGGATCCCGCGCCCGCCTCGCCGCTCCTCTGGGACTTCCCGCCCTTCGAAACGCCGTTCAGCCCTTCGGCGAATCCCGCCTCGTTCTCCGGCCAGTTCTTCCGGCGCGGCATCCGCATCCTCGTGACCGACCTCATGGGGCCGGACGATCCCGCGCCCGTGCTGTCCCGCCTCGCCGACGGCGCCAAGCGCGCCGTGGTCGTGATGGTGCTGGACCCGTCGGAAATCGAACCGGAGCCGGACGCGAACGTGCTGCTGGTCGACGCCGAGACCGGGGAGGAACGCGAACTCGTGCTTGACGAAGGCGCGCTGGCGCGCTACCACGAACGCCTCGAGAACCACCGCGCCATGTGGGCTGCCGCCGCCGCGTCGCGGGGCGTCCTGCTCCTGCCGCTTTCCGCCTCGGATTTCTGCCCGGAGATCCGTCCCGACGAACTCTTCCGCGCGGGGCTGCTCAAATGAAAGACTTCTTCTTCGGATTCGAACATTCCGCGCTCCTGTGGTGCGCCGTGCCTGCCGCGCTGATTCTACTCCTGCTCTATCTCCTGCACCGCCGCTCGAAAGTCCGCATCGTGCCCGCCATCTTCCTGTGGGACCGCCCCCAGGCGTCCCCGACCAGCGGCACGCGCATCAGGTTCCGGATCCCGCCCGCGCTCTTCTACCTCGAACTCGCCGCGCTCCTGCTCCTTGCCGCCGCGCTCGCCGCGCCGTTCGTCTCCACGCCGGAGACGTTCCCGCCGCTCGCCGTGATCCTCGACGACTCCATGTCCATGCAGGCGAAAGTCCCCGGCGGAAAATCCCCGCTCGAATCCGGCGCGGCATTCCTCAGGCGCGAACTGCGGTCCCTGCCCGACCGGCGCGTCCTGTGGATCGTCGCGGGCGAATCGCCCACGCTCGCCTCGGACAGCAACGCCCGGACGGATTTCGGCGCGTTCTGGACCGGGCAGGCGCCTTCGTCCGACCTCGCGGCGGCCGCCGCCCTCGCCCGGCGCATGGCGCGCGGCTGCGAGCTCCTGATCGTGACCGACCGCAAGCCCGCGTTCGAGCTCGCCCCGGACACGACGTGTTTCTCCGAAGGCGCGCCGCTGGGCAATTCCGCAATCGTGAACGCGCGCCGCACCGCCGGACGCATCATGCTCGAAGCGGCGAACTTCTCCACGCTTCCGCTCGACGCCGCGCTCGTGCTCGAACCCGGCGCATTGAGAACGCAGCTCCAACTCGCGCCGAAGGAGACGCGCCGCATCGTGCTCGCCGTCCCGCCCGCCGCCGTGCATAACGCCGTCACGGTCCGCCTCGAAAACGCCAACGCATCCTCCAACGCCCTGCTCTGCGACGACGAAGTCGTGCTGGAGGCGGAGGACGATTCCCCGGTCACCTACCGCGTCGCCGCCGGATTCCCCGCCGCCGCACGCTCCGCGCTCGAACGCGTTCTGAACGGCAATCCGGCGTTCCGGCAGGCGCTCACGGGCGAGACGCCCGACCTCGACATCCTTCCCGTCGAAGCGGAAAGCCCCTCCCCCGTGCATCTCTACTGGCTTGCATCCCCGGCGAAGAAAGCAACGCCTGCGGATCAAACCGAAGCGACTGATAATCAGCAGCAATCCGAAGAAAACGCGCCCTCAGCGTCCGGGCCGCTCTCGCCCGAAAACTCCGCCGTCCTCTCGCGCGGTCTCCCGCTCGATTCGCTCCAATGGGCGGCCAGCGCGGACGACCTGCCGGGGCAGACGCTTCTGCGGAGCGGCGACGTGCCGGTACTCTCCACACGGCAGAACCTGGCACGCGACCGCGAGATCTTCCTGAACCTCGACCCCGCGGGCTCGAACATCACGCACCATCCTTTCTGGCCGGTCTTCTTCCAGAACCTCGCGCAGACCGTCCGCTCGGAACGCTTCGGTCCGTCGCGCACGAATCTGCGCTCCGGCGAACTTCTCCATATCCGCCTGCCGCGCGGCGCGCAGTCGCTGTCCGTGGTCCGGCCCGACGGCAAGTCCGCGGAGATCCGGGTCATGCGCGGACAGGCGGATTTCCGCCCCCTGCTCCACGGCGAATGGCTGCTTGAATCCGGCGACGAGAAATGGTCCGTCAGCGTAATGGCGCTGAGCGCGGGCGAATCCGACCTCTCCGGCGCGGGACCGTTCCGCCGCAACGCCGACAGACTCGCGGTCATGCCGTTCTGGATGCTCCGTCCGCTGGCGTGGGCGTTCCTGCTGCTCGCCGCGGCGCTCCTCGCGGCGCACCACCTCATCCTCACGCGCAAAGGAGGCGGCACATGCTGAACTACATCCTGATCTGGCAGCCCGCCGCGTTTCTGGTCCTGCTGCCGCTGCTCTCCCTCTTCACGTTCCGCAGGCTCCCGACCCGCGTCCTGAATCTCATTCGCGTCCTCATATACATCATGGTCGCGGCGGCGATGGCGGGAATTTCTATCCGCCTGCCCGAACGCGCCGGCACGCTCGTCGTGCTCGCCGACCGGAGCAGATCCATGCCGGACGGCGCGCGGCAGGAGATGGAATCGCTGATCCGCCGCCTGGAACACGCCGCGCCCGCCAGCTCGAAGCTGAGCGTGATCTCGTTCGCCGGGACATCCTTCGTGGAGAAACTGCCGGATTCTTCGGCGTTCGCCGGGCTCCAGACCGCGCCGTCCGAGCCGCACGCCACGGACATCGCCGGGGCGATCGACGCCGCGCTGGAGCTGATCCCGTCCGACGCCTCCGGGCGCATTCTGCTGCTTTCGGACGGCCTCCACACCACGGGCAATCCCGTCGCCGCGTCCGCCGCAGCCGCCGCCACACGGGGCGTCGCGGTCGATTACCGCCTGCTCTCCCGGGGCGCCGCCGACGACGCCGCGGTCCTGTCCGTCGATGCGCCTCTCCGCGCCGCGCCCGGCACGGTATACACCGTCTCCGCCCGCCTCTACGCGCAGTCGTCCGGCACGGCGGTCTGCCGCATCCGCAAAAACGGCGGCGCGTGGATTTCGCGGGAAGTCCGCCTGCGCCGGGGCGTCACGACCGTCTCCTGGCGCGACAAGACCGATTCGCCCGGCACGGCAAACTACGAGGTCGAGCTCGTGCTCCCGTCCGGCGTGTCCGATCCGGTCCCGGAAAACAACCACGTCCGCCGCATCGTCTCCATCGAGGGCCGCAAGCCCGTCCTGCTCGTCACCGCGTCCCCCACGAAAAACCTCGCGCGCATTCTCCGCGAGGCGGGGATCGACGTCAAGCTGGCGGAACCGTCCTCCGCCGCGCTGGCGCCCGAGGTGCTGGCAGGCGTCTCCGGCGTGATCTTCGAGAACGTGAAGGCGTCGGCGTTCGGCATGGAATCGCTCGCCCGACTGAAGGAACTGGTCTCCGCCGGTTCGGTCGGATTCATGATGACCGGCGGCAAGTCCTCCTACGCGGTCGGCGGCTACTACCGCAGCGAGATCGAGGACGTGCTGCCCGTCACGCTCGAACAGCGCAACGAGGTCCGCAAGGGAACGAACGTGGTCGTGGTGGTGCTGGACCGGTCCGGCAGCATGTCCATGACGAATTCGAAAGGCATCTCCAAGATGTCGCTGGCGAACACCGCCACCGCCGAAGTCCTGGGACTCCTCTCCGACTTCGACCAGTTCGGCGTGATCGCGGTCGACAGCTCGCCGCACACGGTCGTCAAACTGGCTCCGGTCTCCAGCGTCCGGAACAACGTGAACAAGATCCTTTCCATCGAGTCCATGGGCGGCGGCATCTTCACCTACACCGGACTGAAAGCGGCGTTCGACATGGCGGAACAATCCGATGTCCCGTCCCGCCACATCATCCTCTTCGCCGACGCGTCCGACGCCGAGGAGCCCGGCGGCTACAGGCTCCTGCTCGACACCGCGGCGTCGAAGGGCATCACTGTCAGCGTCGTCGGACTCGGCACGAAGACCGACTGCGACGCCGCGTTCCTCATGGACGTCGCGAAGCTCGGCGGCGGCATCGCCTACTTCACCGACAAGGCGGAGGAACTCCCGCGCATCTTCGCCGAGGACACGTTCGTCATGGTCCGCAGCACCTTCCTCGCCGATCCCGTCCGCGCCACGCTCCGGTCCGCCGCGTCGGCGCTCCCCGGCGCGAACAAGTTCTCCAAAGTATATGACTTCAACGGCTGCAACCTCACCTACCTGCGCCCCGGATGCGACGCCGTCCTCGTCACCGACGACGAGGACCATTCCCCGCTCGCCGCCACCGGCACATACGGGCTCGGCCGCGTCGTGGCGTTCTGTGCCGAGGCGGACGGCCGCTACACAGGCCCCTTCGCGCAGGATCCAGGCGCCGCGCCACTCCTGACCTCGCTCGTCACCTGGATGACCGCGTCCGACGACGAGGGCGCGGATTATATGGTCACCCAGGAGATCCGCAACGGCAGCCACTACGCCGCGCTCGAGCTCGACCCCGCGCGCACCTCCGACCCCTTCCGAGGCACGCCCGTGCTCACGGCGGTCTTCTGCAACGATTCCGGGCAGACAGAAACACGCAAGTATCCGCTCGTCTGGGACGGTCCCGACCGCCTCGTCTCCGAGGTCCCGCTCCCCGGCGGAAACGTCGTCCTCGGCTCCATCCAGTGGGACAACGCGCGTCCGCACTCGCTCGTCCCGGTCGAACTTCCCTATTCGCCCGAATTCACCCCGAACCGGACGTCCGGCAGGGAACTCGCCGAAACGCTCCGCGCCTGCGGCGGCCGCGAACGCATCGCCGTCGAGGACATCTGGAAGGACATCCCGAAACGCCTCCGCGCGTTCCCGCTCACCCCGATTTTCTGCCTCGCCGCGATCCTGCTCTTCCTCCTCGAGATCGCCGAACGGCGTTTCCTGCTGATCGGACGCTTCTTCGCAGTGAAGAAAAAAGAGGTGAATGCAGAGGGGAAAGATTCAGCCTCGGACGCCGGAGTGAAATCCGCCGTCAAGCTCCCGCGCAAACGCGGAAAAATGCCGCGTCCCGCCTCAAAAAAGGCTCCGGCTCAGACTGCCGCAGAGGGATCCGCGCAGGATAAGCAGGAGACGGAACCTGCCGGCGAACCGCTTCCCGCGGACTCCATTTCGGCCGCGCTGAAAAAAGCGCGCCGGAAGTAAAGACATCAACGGGAAACGCCCCCATGAAAAAGCCGTGCACCGCCTGAACAGCGATGCACGGCTGAATCTTTATTCTGTGCCGTCGCGAAGCACGGCACTGCTTCAGTGGAGGACTTGTCCTCCCTCGTGCTCAAGCGAAGCTGAGAGCACTACTTCAGTGGAGGACTTGTCCTCCGTGCCGTCGCGAAGCACGGCATTACTGCAGTGGAGGATTTGTCCTCCTCGTGCTCAAGCGAAGCTGAGAGCACTACTGCAGTGGAGGAATTCTCCTCCCTCCTTACTTCAGCGGTTCCTTGATGGCTTCCTTGGTCTGGGTCACGGGCTTGATCGTGCCGTCTTCGTTGAAGAAGAGTTCGTCGACGCAAACGGAACGGCGCAGGCTCTGGCCCTTCTGTCCGTCGCGGTCAAGCGTGCCGTTGTGGTAGAAGAGGTAGGTATGGCCCTTGTAGTCGACCACGCCGGGGTGGATCGTGAAGCTGTTGCGCGGGGCGCCGGTGACCTGTCCGCGGAACGTCCAGGGACCGGTGATCTTTTCGGCTGTGGAGTAGTTGATGCACTCGCCGCCGCCACCGCCAAAACCGGCGTAGATGTTGTAATAGAGGCCGTTGCGCTTATAGAGCCACGGACCTTCGATGTAATTCTGGAGCTTCAGGTCGATGATCTCGCCGTCGATCTCGGTCATGTTGTCTTTCAGCTTCGCGAGGTAGGAATTCTGTCCCCACGCGAGCCACGCGGTGCCGTCGTCGTCGATGAGCACGGTCGGGTCGATGTCGTTCCAGCCGCGGCCGGGGGTGTCGCTGTCGACGACGAGCGGCTTCGGATGCGGCACGAACGGTCCGACCGGGGTATCGCCGATCGCGACGCCGACGCACTGGCCGCCTTCCGGCGTGTTATAGGTCACGTACCAGTAGAACTTGTCGCCCTTCTGGATGCACTGCGCCGCCCAGGCGATGCCCTTCTTGCCGTTCGGGAAGTCTTCCGGACGGAGCTTGATGCCGTGGCTGCGCCAGTGGACCATGTCGGTCGTGGAGTAGACGCGCCAGTCGGCGATGTTGTAGTTGCCGGGCAGGCCGATGTTCTCACCGTCTTTGTAGATGTCTTCGCCGGTGTAGACGTACAGGCGGTCGCCGACCACCAGCGGGGCCGGGTCGCACGTCCAGGCGTCCGTGAAGATCGGGTTGCCGCTCGGCTCCAGGTCGACGCCGTCATAGAGGACATCCTTGGCGGAGGACTGGCAGGCAGTCATCGTGAGTGCGAGAGCGGAGACCGCTCCGGCGAGGAGGAATTGTTTTGCTTTCATGTTTTTGTTCACCTTTGGTTATTGGGTAGTGAAGGTAAGGAAACATCGTTTCGAGGCGGATCCCGCACGGGGGCGGGTTCCGTTCGTGATAATGTAACGCGCCCGTTTGCGTTTTTCAAGCGTTTTTCGTTCGGGAACGCCGTGTTTTTCCGCAGAAAAGATATTTGAAGTGTTAATTAACTCAAAGAGCCGTAACTTTGAGGAGAAAAAGCCGGCAGCCGCGCAGGGGATTTGTCCGGCGCGTTCCGGGGTGTCCCACCACGCAATCCGCATGGCATGCTGGATTTGATAAACGTAGCCGCATTTATTTTGGTGGATCCTGGAGCGGCGCCGGGACGATTTCAGAAAAAAAACGGAAAAACAGCTTGACATTCGGCGGTTCCGGGTGTAGATTAAAGTTAGCAAATATTAACTAACATCTGTTCGCCAATTCTCCTGTCTTATCCGCAATTCTGTTCAAACCGACTTCACAGAAAGGACTCTTCCATGGAAAACAAAATGTTCTGCTGGCAATGCCAGGAAACCTGCAAAAACACCGGTTGCACGCTCGCCGGGATGTGCGGCAAAAACGCCGAAACGTCCGCGCTGATGGACGAACTGGTCCGTCAGCTGAAGATCATGGCGCTGACGAGAAAGCCGGACCG
Organism: Lentisphaeria bacterium; assembly: GCA_017455665.1. GTDB lineage: Bacteria > Verrucomicrobiota > Lentisphaeria > Victivallales > UBA1829 > UBA1732. Next base: position 3,315 of record JAFSZN010000112.1, on the reverse strand, counting down.
CGAACTCGGCCTCTTCGTCGTGCAGTCGCTCTTCCTCACGATCACGAACGCGAACTTCGATCCCGAACGCCTGAAAGCGCAGATCGTCCACGCGAAGGAACTGACCGGGGCCACGGACGCGGACGCGCCGCTCGGCGTTCTGTCCTGCGACGACGAGGATGTGCGGTCCCTGCGCGAACTCCTGCTCTACGGTCTGAAGGGCATCGCCGCCTACGCCGACCACGCCGCCATGCTCGGACGCGAGGACGATTCCCTGTACGGATTCTTCTTCAAAGCGCTTGCGGCGTCCGCGCGGGAGACTTCGGCGGAGGCGCTGACCGCGCTGGTGCTTGAGGCGGGCGAGGCGGCGGTCAAGGCGATGGCGCTGCTCGACGCCGCGAACACGGGTGCGTACGGCGATCCGCAAATCACGAAGGTGAAGACCGGCGTCGGCACGCGTCCGGGCATCCTCGTCTCCGGGCACGACCTGCGCGATATGAAGGAGCTGCTCGAACAGAGCAAAGACGCCGGGATCGACGTCTACACGCACAGCGAGATGCTGGCGGCGCATTATTACCCTGAACTGAAGAAGTATCCGCACCTGTACGGGAACTACGGCAACGCCTGGTATCTGCAGGGGACCGAGTTCGCGGCGTTCAACGGCCCGATCCTCATGACAACGAACTGCATCACGCCGGTGCAGTCGGCGTACAGGGACCGCATTTTCACGACCGGCATGGCGGGTTATCCGGGCGTGCCGCACATCGCCGACCGCGCGGACGGCAAGCCGAAGGATTTCTCCGCGATCATCGAGCTCGCGAAGACATGTCCGCCGCCGGCCGCGCTGGAGGACGGCGAGATCGTCGGCGGATTCGCGCACGCGCAGGTCTTCGCGCTCGCGGACAAAGTGGTCGAGGCTGTGAAATCCGGCGCGATCAAACGGTTTGTGGTCATGGGCGGCTGCGACGGCCGCCACAAGATACGTTCGTACTACACCGAGGTCGCGGAAAAACTGCCGCAGGACACGGTGATCCTGACGGCGGGCTGCGCGAAGTACAAGTACAACAAGCTGAACCTGGGTGACATCGGCGGTATCCCGCGCGTGCTGGACGCCGGGCAGTGCAACGACTGTTACAGCCTCGCGCTGATCGCCCTGAAGCTGAAGGAGGTCTTCGGGCTGGACGACGTGAACAAACTCCCTCTGTCGTTCGACATCGCGTGGTACGAACAGAAGGCGGTGGCGGTGCTGCTGGCGCTGCTGCACCTCGGGTTCAAGAACATCCGCCTCGGTCCGACGCTCCCGGCGTTCCTGTCGCCCGGCGTCGCGGGCCTGCTCGTCAATACGTTCGGGATCAAGGGCATCTCGACTGCGGACGAGGACGTCGCGGCGATGATGGCGGGGAAGTAAACACGCACAACACAACCATGCCGGGAGTCCCGTTGACGGAGAGATTCGTTTCTCCTCAAAATAGAACGGGTCGCCCGGCAGTTCTGTGCTTACAGGAAGGGGTATTTCGCGAGGAAGAGGAGGGACGCGCCGATCAGGATGGGGTTGACGCGTTCGCGGTGTCCGCAGAGGAGATTGACGGCGGTCCAGGCGATGAAGCCGAATCCGATGCCGTCGGCGATGTTGTAGGAGAACGGCATGACGATGATCGCGACGAGGCACGGGAAGAACTCCGTGAGGTCGTTGAAGTTGATGTTCCTGATCTGGGCGATCATCAGGAATCCGACCATGGCGAGAGCCGGGGCAGTGGCGAACGCCGGGATCGCGGTGAAGACCGGCGCGAACAGCACCGACAGCAGGAACAGCGCGGCGGTCACGCAGGCGGTCAGCCCGGTCCGGCCGCCCTCGGAAACGCCCGTGGCGGATTCGACTGGTGGTCGCGCCGAGCAGAGCGCCCGCGGTAGTCGCGACGGCGTCCGCGAGCAGGGCTTCCTTCAGGCGCGGCATCCTGCCGTCCTTGTCCAGCATCTTCGCGGCGGACGCCACGCCGGTCAGCGTGCCGAGCGTGTTGAAGAGGTCGTCGAAGAGCAGCGTGAACACCACGACCAGGAAACTGCCGGAAAAGAGGAGTTTCCAGCCGGTCAGGTGCGAGCCCTCCTGCGACCATTTGTCCGCGTTCAGGCATTCGCCGAAGAGCGAGCCGAACTCCCTGAACGCCCCGCCGATGCTGCTCAGGTTCAGCGACGGATACAGCGAATACATCTTCGCCTCCGGGTTCACCTGATAAAGCCCCGCCGCCTGGCACAGCATGCCGAGTCCCCACGTGAACAGGATGCCGATCAGGATCGCGCCTTTCACCCGTTTGTGGAACAGCACGACCGTCACGAGGAGTCCGATCAGCGCGAGCGTGGCGCAGATGCCGTCCGTGGGCCAGGCGTTGCGGAACGCCACGAGCGTGGTCAGGCACGAGCCGTCCACGATGATCCTTCCCCCCTGGAACCCGATGAACACGATGAAGAACCCGATGCCCACGCCGATGGCGGTTTTCAGCGGCAGGGGGATGGCGTTGAAGATCTTTTCACGGACCGGGACCAGCGTGCAGACCAGGAATATGATGCCCTCCACGAACACCGCCATCATCCCGAACTGCCACGAGATCCCCATGCCGACCACCACGGAGAACGCGAAGAACGGCACGATGCCGACGCCCGGCACCAGCGCGAACGGGTATTACCCGAAGAGCCCCATCAGGACCGTGCCGATGAACGACGCGATGGCGGCGGCGATGACCGCTCCGCCCGCCGGAAACCCGATCTCGCCCATCACGCTCGGATAGACGGCGAGGATGTAGACCATGGAGAGGAAGGTGGTGATTCCGGCGATGATTTCGGTCTTGACGGTCGTGCCGTTTTCGGCAAGGTGGAAATGAAACATTTGTCCGTATGCCCTTCGGGGGATGAGGTTTGTGGAGCTCGATTTCAGAGTGATGAAAAGCATGCAATAAATATACAGCGGTTTTCCGCATTTTCAAATACGGCGTTTCCCCTCCCCGTCCCTTTTGAGAAACCGCTTTTTCTCGGCATAAAAAAAGCCAACCGGACCGTGTTGCGATCCGGTTGACTCGATTGTCTTATGTCGGGAAATCCCGATTCAGCTTACTTGGACTCTTCCTTGGAGTCGGTGAGCTTCTTCTGGAGATCGCGCATTTTCTCGCGATACGCAGCGGGATCTTTCTGACGGAGTTCCTGAGCAGCCTTGTATTCGGCAGGGAACTTTTCCTGGATATCGCTCACAGTGCTGACCGAGGCGCCGCCCTGGCCGCCCATGCCGGGGCCCATGCCGCCGCCGAAGCCGCCCATGCCGCCGCCGAAGCCGCCCATGCCGCCGCC
>JAFSZN010000111.1 GCA_017455665.1 Lentisphaeria bacterium | reverse complement strand
GACCGCCGTCATCATCTCCACGCACATCCTGGAGGAGGTCGACGCCGTCTGCTCCCGCGTCTTCCTGCTCTGCAAGGGCAAGACGCTGTTCGACGGCACGAAAAACGAATTCCGGGCGAAGGCCGACGCGCTCCACACGGACCTCGCCGGACTCTTCGCCGCCATGACGGAAGGAGAGCAGGCATGACCGCTTCCCTCCGCCGCATCTTCGCCGTCGCCTCGCGCGAGTTCTTCGCGAGCCTCGCCTCGCCCGCCGCATGGGTCTTCCTCGTGATCTTCCTCGTGATGGCGAACGTCTGCACGTTCGTCTTCAGCGACATCCTCGCACTCGGCCAGGCGGAGCTCAGCCCGTTCTTCAACTGGATGCCGTGGCTTTTCATGTTCCTGATGCCCGCGCTTGGCATGCCGCTCTGGGCGGAGGAACGCCGCGTCGGCACGTTCGAGCTGACCTTGTCCTATCCGATCTCGCTCTGGGAGCTCGTCTTCGGCAAATACCTCGCCGGCATGGCGCTCGTCGCGATGGCGCTCGCCCTGACCCTGCCGGTCCCGGTCACCATCGCGATCCTCGGACAGCCGGACGTCGGCGCGATCGTCTGCGGCTACGCCGGGGCGCTGCTCGTCGGGTCCGCCTTCCTCGCCGTTTCGAGCTTCTGCTCCGCGCTTTCGAAAAGCCAGACCGCCAGCTTCCTGCTCGCGCTCCTGCTGTGCGCGCTGCTGATGTTCACCGGCTGGGACCGTGTGACCGGGCTGCTGTACCAGTGGCTCCCGGAAAGCCTCTGCCGCCTCGTCTCCTACTGCACGGTCGTGCCGCATTACCAGGCGTTCCAGCGCGGCCTCTTCGACACCTCCGAGCTCATTTACAGCATCCTGATCACGCTGCTCTTCCTGTATTTCGCGCGGACCGTGCTCGCCTACGCGGCATCGGGCGGCGGCGGACTCTTCCTGCCCGGCGCGCTCCGCGACCGCTACACCTGGAAAAACGTCCTCTCCATGGCGCTGTCCTTCGTGGTCGCCGTCTACGTCTTCATCTGCCTCGCGCTCACCGCCGAGGCATTCCGCATCCGCATCGACTGCACCGCCGACCGGGCGTATTCGCTCTCGCCCGAGGCGCGTTCGCTGGCGCGTTCGCTGGACCGCCACGTGACCGTGCGCCTGTACGTCTCGCCGCCGGGCGCGGACACGCCGAAGGACCTGCTGGGCTACGCAGAACGCGTGAAATGGCTCCTTCGTGAATTCAGCAAGGAAGCGGGCGGCAAAGTCACGCTCGAGATCATCTCGCCCGGCCCGGACACCCGCGAGGAGGAGGCCGCGATCATCGAGGGGCTTCAGCCCGCGAAAAACGCCGGCGGCGACCGGTTCTTCCTCGGCATGACCGTTTCCGCCGGTCAGCTCTGCCTCGCCGCGCCGTTCCTCTCCCCGAAAAACGAATCCATGCTCGAATACGAGCTCCTGCGGCGCGTGATGCACGCGCAGAACCCGAAACGCCCCGTGGTCGGCGTGATGAGCCCGTTCCCCGTGCTCGGACGCGCCCCGTCGCCCCAGACCGGGAGTTCCGGCGCGGCGGCATGGTATCTCTTCACCGAGCTGAACAAGGATTACACGCTGACGGAGCTGCCGACGGACCTGAAGGAGATCCCGGACGGCCTGGACGCCCTGCTGGTGGTGCATCCGCACGACTTCGACCGGCGCACGCTCGAGGCGATCGACGATTATCTGGTGAAGGGCGGCCGCATGGCGGTGTTCGTGGACCCGATGTCCGCCTACGCGCTCGCCTCGGCGCAGAAGGACTACACCTATGTGAACATGACCGACTCCACGCTGGAGCCGCTGCTCACGAAGTGGGGCGTTGCGTATTCGCCCTCGCGCCTCGCCGCCGACATGAATTTCAAGTACGACCAGCTGGACCGCAACGGCGTCCGCCGGACGATCCCGACCGCGCTCCTCATCAACGAGGCGGGCATCGACCGGGGCAATCCGGTCACGGGCGGCCTGACCTCGCTCCGCATGAACTACGCCGGATTCTTCGACCTGCGGAATCCGGCGCGCACGCTGACGTTCGAGCCGCTGGTCTACACGACCGACTACTCCATGCCCGCGGACGTGGCGGACCAGCCGGAAAAGATCCTCGCGGACTTCGCGGCGCCCGGAAAACATTCCGGCGACAAGCTCGATCTCCTCATGCACATCACCGGGCAGTTCCCGAGCGCGTACGATCCGGAGAAAACCGGCGGCAGGCCCGGCGAGGTCTACCTCTTCGGCGACGCCGACATGCTGTTCCACGACGCCTGCGTGGCGCAGGCGAAGGACGAGTTCGGGCAGACCATCGTGGTCCGCAGCAACGACAACATCACGCTTATGGAGAACGTGGTGGAATCCCTCTGCGGCGGCGGCCGGCTCTCCTCGCTCCGCAGCCGCGTCCCCATGTCCCGTCCGCTCACGCGCATCAACGAAAGCCAGATGCGCGCCGACCTCGCGTTCAAGGACCGCATCCTCGCGCTCGCCGAAGAATCCATGCGGCTGGAAGACCGCGTGGAGTCCATCCGCAAGCAGCTGATCGTGAGCGGCGGCGCGGCGCGCCTGACGCAGGACCAGCGCGACCTGCTGAACACGTATGAACAGAAGGACGCCGCGCTCAAGCGCGAGATCCGCGAGATCCGCCTCCAGCTGAGGCAGGACCTCGACCGCATCAACAACACGGTCCGCCTCATCAACATCGTCCTGATCCCCGCGTTCGTCATCCTCTGCGGCATCGCCTGGAGCATCGCCCGCAAACTCAAATGGAAACGGCATATCTCATGAAAAAGCGCAGAGTCCTCATCATCCTGTTCCTCGTCGCCGTCACGGCGCTCGCCGTGGTGTCCGAACTGCGTCTCCGCCGTGAATCCGCCTCGAACGCCGCCTCCGCGCGCCTCGCCCTGCCGGAATTCCGCCCGGAGGAAGTCCGCTCGCTCGAAATCTCCTGGCGCACGCAGAAGAGCACGCTCGGCTTCGTGCAGGACGGCGGATACTGGGCGGTGAAGGAGCGCGCCGGGGCGCAGGCGGCGTCCGCACAGGTCGCCGACCTGCTGGAGGGCCTCGCGAAAGCCGCGCCGCTGAAGGAACTGGAGATCTCCGGCATGGACGACCTCAAGGACCTGAACCTGGTCTCGCCGGAGGAGATCGCCGTGCCGGGCGCCGCGCCCGACCTGAAGAACGCCGAAGGCATCCTCGCCGTCCTGCGCGACGCAAACGGCGCCGAACTGCTCCGCATCATGCTCGGACGCGGCCACACGCGCCTCGCAGCCGACCGCATCGGCAACCTCGCCGTGCAGGGCTACGACGGACGCTACATCCGCGTGTGGTATCCCGACAAATCCAGCCGCGTCTTCCTCATCTCCCGCGTCTTCGAGAAATGCGTGCCGAATCCGCGCCAGTGGCTCGAGCCGCTGTTCCTCTCCAAGCCGGAGAACCCGGTGTACGCCCGGTTCCAGCGCAAACGCCCCGGCGCGGAGACCGCCTCGGTCGTCTGGTTCGTGAACACGGCGAAGGACAAGTTCCAGCTGGTCGTCCCGTCAGGCGAGCTTGACCTGGAGGCGTTCTCGCAGAAATTTGCCGCGCTCGCCGCGCCGTTCTCCGTCGATCTCGTGAACAACCCGCCGAAGGAACTGCAGTTCAACGACGCGTTCCAGGCGGTCATGGGCGACGGATTCGCGTATCTGCTGGAGTTTGCGAAAGTCGAGGTCGAGGGAGGCGAAGAAGATGCTGACGTCTACGCCGGACGCCTGACCGTCTCGTTCGATCCCGAAAACGTGCACCGTCTCATCGGCGAGCCGGACGACGCGTTCGAGCGCCGCAAGAAACAGCTCGCCGCCCGCGCAGAGTACGAAAAGCGCACCGCGAACGGGCGCGTCTTCCTGCTGAAGACCGGGCTGCTGGAGATCCTGGCGCAGCCGCCCGTCAGGATTTTGAAAACCGCCGCGCCCCGCACCTCGTCCGACGCGGCCCCGTCCGGCGCGAAAAAGGAGGAATAAAACCATGCCGAAATCCCTGCTCCAGCCTTTCCTTGCCGCCTGCGCCCTCCTCATTTCCGTTTCCGTCATGGCGCAGACCGTCACGGACGTCCCGCTTTCCGACGCCGACGTCAAGATCAAATCCGCCGCGCAGAACGCCGCGCAGAACGCGGCACAGTCCGCTGCATCCGAAGCGGCGAAGAAGCTCCCGACCGCCGAGGAGATCGCCGCCGAACGCGCCCGCCTCGAACGCATGCGTGCCGCACTCGCCGCGGAACGCGCCGCGCTGGAGCAGTACAAGGCAGACCTCGTGCGCCGCCAGCAGGAAGCCGCCGCGGCCGAGGCAAAGGCGAAAGCCGATGCCGCTGCGAAAGCCGCCGTGGAAAAAGCCGCCGCGGAAAAAGCGGTCGGGTCCGCCGGGTCCGTCCCGCCGCCGGCGAAGGACGATCCCGTCTCCGCAAAGACGCTCTCCCCGGAGGAGCTTCAGCGGCAGCGCCAGCTGGCGATCGAACGCGCGAAGGCGATCGAGAAGGCGATCGCGACGCAGAAGGCAGCCGACGCGAAGAAGAAAGCCGCTGCGGCTTCGACGCCGCAGACGACCTCGCCGAAGGACAAGGACGTCGCGACCATGAAGCTCCGCAGGACCACGCAGAACAAGGTCCGCTACGTGCACCTGCGCGACGTCGCCGTCAATTACGGCCTCACGTTCGCCTACACGAAAAACAAAGCAAACAAGGTCTCCGGCGCGGTCATCTACGACAAGACGCGCAAGGCGGTCTTCTCCGCCACCTACCGCGACGGCATCGTCAACGGCGTCCAGGTCTATTTCCTCTACCCGATGCTCATCAAGAACAGCGAGCCGTACATCTCCGAGGTCGATTTCCTGACCTGCCTCGACCCGCTCCTGCGCTACAAGACCCCGGTCAAGCTCGGCATGAAGACCATCATGATCGACGCGGGGCACGGCGGCTCCGACCCCGGCGCGATCAACGGCGCGCACAAGGAGAAAGTCTACACGCTGCAGATCGCGAAACGCCTCCAGACCCAGCTCGAAAAACTCGGGTTCCGCGTGATCATGACGCGCACAGGCGACACCTATCCCACGCTTCAGGAACGCGCCGCGCTGTGCAAGAAGTACAAGCCAGACCTCTTCATCTCCATCCACTGCAATTCCTCCACGAACAAGACCCCCGCCGGGATCGAGACCTACCGCGCGGTCCCCGTCGGCGGCACCGAAACGAAGGGCTCCAAGGTCAAGACCGAAAAGCAGTCCGCGAACGAATTCGACGCCAACAACTCGCGCCTCGCCTACGAGATTCAGAAGGGCATGCTCGCGGCGACCAAAGGCACGGACCGCGGCACACGCCATCAGGCGATCTACGTGACCGGAAACGCGACCTGCCCGGCGGTCCTGGTCGAAGTCGGCTACCTCTCCAACGAGGCCGAAGTCAAGAAGATCGCCTCGCCGGAGTACCAGAACAAGATCGTTTCCGGCATCCTCGCAGGACTCGCCGGGTACGGCTCCTTCCTCCGCTGAATATTCAAAGCGAAGCACTGGAATGATTTCAGTTCATTGCCTCACGGATACGGACGCCGAACCGGGATTCATGCCGGAATTCGGGTTGTCTCTGCTGATTCAGACGGACGGACATACAATCCTGTTCGACACCAGCGCGGGCGCATCTCTCCTGCCGAACGCCGCCCGGGCGGGAGTCGACCTGAACGCCGTCACTGATTTGATCCTCTCGCACGGGCACTACGACCACACAGGAGGGCTTGCCGGACTGGCGGACCTGACAAAAAGGATTCCCGTGTATGCCGGACGAAACATCACCGCGCCGTGCTGGAGCCTTCATGACGACAGCACGAAACACCGGATCACGATGCCGCGGGCGTCACAGGACATCTTCGCTCAATGCACCATACACGAGGTCGATTCCTTCCGGGAAATCCATCCCGGCGTCTTCCTGACCGGACCGATCCCGCGCGTATCGGGCGAGAACTGCGGCGGGCATTTCTTCTCGGATGAAGCCTGCACCGTCCCGAATACCGTACCGGAGGAAACCGCGCTCCTGCTGCGTCCCGGCGTGCTGGTCACGGGCTGCTGCCATGCCGGGATCGTCAACACGGTCGAAGCCTGCCGGAAAGCGCATCCCGAGATCCCTGTCCGGGTGATCGTCGGCGGGCTGCATCTGCGCCATGCGGACGACGCGAGCCTGGCGAAAACGGCGGATTACCTCAACAGGCTCGGACTTGAGCGCATCATCCCGATGCACTGCACCGGAGCGGATGCCGTCCGGTATCTCCGGGATCATTTGAAGTGCGAGGTCCGCGCGCTTCCGGCGGGACGGGCCATGCGGATGGATGAAACACATTAAGGCGCATCGGCATTTTCCGCCTTCGCTTTTTCAAGTCAGTCTTTCCGGCATCTCCTTTTATTTCTGCTCCGGCACATCCGCGGACGAGCTCAGGAAACGATGTCGCGCACGGCGGTCTTTCCCCCAAAAAACATGTGCAAAATCGCCAGGAATAATCGCGCTGTTTTTTCATTCATCCAAATCGGAAAAAAGATGAGACCGAAGGTCGTGTTTCGCCTTGATTTTTCAGTAAGGATGTAGTATATTAATTGTTTATAATCATTTCCGCCGCGATGGTCCGGCGCGGTGCCGGGTCGGGACGGCGAACGTCGTAAGGAGACGCCCATGAGAAAGATAGAAATCGTCGATGTGTCGTTGCGCGAACAAGCCGCGTGCAACGGCAGTTCCTTGAGTTTTAAGGAAAAGATCGAGGTGGCGCGTCAGCTTGACAAGCTGAACGTGGATGCCATTGAAACGGCTCCGATCGTGAACGGGAAAAATGACATCATTTTCCTTCACACGCTTGCTCCCCTTATGACGCGCTGCATTCTTGCCTGCCCGGTCGGCCTTGATCCGGAACTTCTTCCGGATACCTGGGAGGCTCTTCGCACCGCGAAACACCCGCGCCTGAACGTGGTCGCGCCGGTTTCGACGGTGCAGATGGAGTACCAGTTCCACAAGAAGCCGCCGGTCGTGCTCGATATGATCCGCGCCCAGGTGAAAGCCTGCCGCGAACTCTGCGAAGACGTCGAGCTCTCGCTTCAGGACGCCACGCGCGCCGAGACCGATTTCCTCGCGCAGGTCATCCGTGCCGGCATCGAATCCGGCGCGGGCACCATCACCGTGTGCGACACCGCGGGCGTCATGCTGCCCGACGAGTTCAACAAGTTCGTCGACGCGCTGAACGAGGCCGTGCCCGAACTCAAAAACGTGACGCTGTCGTTCGCGTATTCCAACGCCCTGCACATGGCGGCGGCGTGCATTTTCGCCAGCGTGAACACCGGATTCGCCCAGATCAAGACCACCTGCGCGGGCGTGAACGAGCCCAGCCTCCGCAGCATCGCGCACGTTTTCCGCGCGAAGGGCGACGCCCTCGGCGTGTCCTGCGGCCTCAACATGACCGTGCTGGAGAAGTCCTACGAGCAGATCCGCCAGATCCTGAGCGGCCGCGCCGAACAGGACGAGTGCTTCGAAGCGCCCGCGACCGGCGAGGTCAATTTCAGCCTTTCCAAGTCCGATTCCCGCGATGCCGTCGCCGACGCCGTCCGCCGGATGGGCTACGACCTCGACGAATTCGCGCTGGATTCCGTTTACGATTCCGTCCAGCGCATCGTGCAGAAGAAGACGGAAGCGGCGGTCGGCCCGAAGGAGCTGGAAGCCATCATCGGCACGGTCTCCCTCCAGGTCCCGCCCACCTACTGCCTCAAATCCTTCGTCATCACCTCCGGCAACGAGATCACGTCCTACGCCCATGTCATCCTCGAACGCGACGGCGCCGAGGTGAAGGGCTACGGCACGGGCGACGGCCCGATCGCCGCCGCTTTCCTCGCCATCGAGGGGATCCTCGACCACCACTTCGAGCTTGACGACTTCCAGATCCAGTCCGTGACCGGCGGCGCGTCCGCCATGGGCACGACCATCGTGAAGCTCCGCTACGAGAACAAGGTGTACGCCGGCAAAGGCGTCTCCACCGACGTGGTCGGCGCGGGCATCCGTGCGTACATCGACGCCGTGAACAAGATCTGTTTCGAGGCAGGTGTCAAATGAAACTGTCGTTCTCGACCAATCGTTGGGAATCCTACAGCTTCGACGATTTCGTCAGGATCGCCCGCGAATACAAGTTCAACGGGATCGAGGTCCACAACATCGACACGCCGAAGCTCCGGAACGATTTCCTGCCGGAACGCCTCGCCGGCGTCCAGCACAAACTGCATAACCACGGCCTGTGCATCTCCTGCCTCGACCTCGTGAACGACATCGCCGCGAAGCCGGAGGCAGCGTTCGACGAGCTCAAACGCTGCCTGGAGGCCGCGCGCCGTCTGCACGTGCCCTACATCCGCCTGAAAGTCGGCGGAAACACGCCCGGCGACGATGCCGCCGCCCGCGAGTTCATCGGCAGAGCGCTCCCGCTCGCCGAACAGTCCCGCGTGGTCCTGCTCGTGGAGACGGTCGGGTACTACGCCGACACGCTGAAACTCGGCGACCTGCTCGCGAGCTTCATGACGGACAATCTCGCCGCGCTGTGGGACCTGCATTATCCCTACCGCGTCTGCGGCGAAACCCCGGAAGCCACGGTCAAAAATTTGGGCGCGTACATCAAACACGTCCACCTGAAGGACTCCGAAAGCGCCGAGGTCCACGCGATCGTCGGCGAGGGATCGCTCCCGCTCGACCGCGTGATGAACGCCCTGCGCTCCGTGAACTACGACGGGTTCATCTCCATCGAATGGGATCCGAAGTGGGAAGCCGAGATCAGCTCGCCCGACGTGATCTTCGCACAGTTCGTGAGCTACATGAGCCGGTTCGAGCTGGCGCGCGCGAAGGCGACCCTCTACGAAAACAAGCGCCGCACCGGGAAATTCATCTGGAAGAAGGACATCCTGATCGAAAAGACGTTCTCCCAGGTGCTCGACGCTATGGTCCGCGAATTTCCCGACCAGTACGCCTTCAAGTACACCACGCTCGACTACACGCGCACCTATTCCGAGTTCCGCGACGACGTGGACACCTTCGCCCGCGCGCTGATCGCCCTCGGCGTGAAGCCCGGCGCGAAAGTCGCGATCTGGGCGACGAACGTGCCGCAGTGGTACATCACGTTCTGGGCGACCACGAAGATCGGCGCCGCGCTCGTCACGGTGAACACCGCGTACAAGATCCAGGAGGCGGAATACCTGCTGCGCCAGTCCGACACCCACACGCTGGTGATGATCGAGGGCTACCGCGATTCCGACTACGCCGGCATCATGAACGAGCTCTGCCCCGAACTCGCGCAGACGAAGACCGGCGAACCGCTCCACGCGAAGCGCCTGCCGTTCCTCCGCAACATCATCTCGGTCGGGTTCCGCCAGCCCGGCAGCCTGACCTGGGAGGAAGCCGTGGAGTTCGCCCACAAGGTGCCGATGGAGGAACTCCGCCGACGCGCCGACGCCGTGGACATCCACGACGTGTGCAACATGCAGTACACCTCCGGCACCACCGGATTCCCGAAGGGCGTCATGCTGACCCATTACAACGTCGTGAACAACGGCAAGTGCATCGGCGACAGCATGGACCTCTCCACCGCCGACCGCATGATGGTCCAGGTGCCGATGTTCCACTGCTTCGGCATGGTGCTGGCGATGACCGCGTCCATGACGCACGGCGCCACGCTGTGCCCCCTGCCCTATTTCTCCCCGAAATCCGCCCTCGCGTGCATCAACCAGGAGAAGATCACCGCGTTCCACGGCGTGCCCACCATGTTCATCGCCATGCTGGAGCACCCGGACTTCCCCAAGACCGACTTTTCCCACATGCGCACCGGCATCATGGCCGGGTCGCCCTGCCCGATTTCGGTGATGCGGGACGTGGTGGACAAGATGCACATGACGGAAATCACCATCGTCTACGGCCAGACCGAGGCCAGCCCCG
>JAFSZN010000110.1 GCA_017455665.1 Lentisphaeria bacterium | reverse complement strand
TCCGGCATCGCCCAGAGCGCGTCCAAGATGGCGAACGACATCCGTCTGCTCGCGCACATGAAGGAGATCGAGGAGCCGTTCGGCAAGAAGCAGGTCGGCTCCAGCGCGATGGCGTACAAGCGCAACCCGATGCGCAGCGAACGCGTCTGCTCGCTGGCGCGCTACCTGATCGGCCTGCCGCTGAACTGCGCGCTCACGGAGTCCGTACAGTGGTTCGAGCGTACGCTGGACGATTCGGCGAACCGCCGCATCGTGATCGGCGAGGCGTTCCTGACCGCGGACGTGATCCTGTCGCTGCTCACGAACATCACGAGCGGGCTTCAGGTGTGGCCGAAGGTCATCGCCGCCCACATCCGCGCCGAACTGCCGTTCATGGCGACCGAAAACATCATCATGGAGGCCGTGAAGGCGGGCGGCGACCGCCAGGAACTCCACGAGCACATCCGCATGCACTCCATGGAGGCGGCGCGCACCGTGAAGGAGGGCGGCGGCGAAAACGACCTGATCGCCCGCCTGAAGACCGATCCGCTCTTCGCCTCCGTGGCGGACCGTTTCGATGAGATTCTGAAGCCGGAAGCGTTCACCGGCATGGCGTCCCAGCAGGTCGCCGATTACCTCGCGACCGTGGTGAAGCCCGCTCTGGAAGCCCACGCCGCCGACCGCACGAACTCCGAGGAGGAGGTCCGGGTATGACCGCTCGGGAACAGCCCTGGGATCCCCGGCTGGCTCCGCTGCTGAAACGGTGCGCCGAAATCCGCGACCTGAACGCGGCGCTCGCCGTGCTCGGCTGGGACCAGCAGGTCTACATGCCGTCCGGGGCGGCCGCGGGACGCGCCCAGCAGCTCGAAACGCTGACCGTGATCCTGCATGAGAAGTCGACCGATCCGGCGTACGGCGACCTGATCCGCGAAGCCGCAGCGATGGACTTCGATCTGGACAGCGACGAAGCCGCGCTGATCCGCCGCCTCGAACGCGATCTCCGCAAGAAACAGGCGGTGCCCGCCGAGCTTGCCGGACGCCTCGCGCGCCAGAACGGCGAGACGCAGGCGGCATGGGAGGCTGCATACGCTGCGTCGGATTTCCGCCTCTGCGCCGATTCCCTGAAGAAACTGCTGGCGCTGGAGCGCGAATACGCCGACTGTTTCCCCGAGGCCGGGAGCCGTTACAACGCCATGCTCGACGACTACGAGGAAGGGCTTACGACCGGGACGCTCGACCGGATCATCCCGCCGCTCAAACAGGGGCTGGAAACGATCCTGGCGGAAATCATGGCGAAGCCCGCGCCCGACGACGCGTTCCTGCATCTCGACTACGACGCCGACGCCCAGCTGGCGTTCTGCCGCCGCCTGACCGAGGCGATGGGATTTGACTACACCCACGGACGCCTCGACCTCTCCACGCATCCGTTTACCACGGATTTCGGGCTGGACGACGTCCGCATCACGACCCGCGTGCGCCGCAACGAGCCCGCGAACTGCATTTTCAGCTGCATCCACGAATGCGGCCATGCGATGTACCAGCAGGGGATCGCGCCGAAGTTTGCCGGGACACCGCTTTCCGACGGCGCGTCGCTGGCGTTCCACGAATCGCAGTCGCGCTTCTGGGAGAACATCCTCGGGCGTTCGCCCGAATTCTGGCGCAATTTCTACCCCGACCTCGTCCGCACGTTCCCCGCGAACCTGAAGGACGTCCCGCTCGACGCCTTCCTGCGCGCCGTGAACCTCGTCCGGCCGTCGTTCATCCGCACGGAGTCCGACGAGGTGACGTACAATCTGCACATCATCCTGCGCGTGGAGCTGGAACAGGCGCTCATCGAGGATCAAATATCCGTGGACGACCTTCCGGCGGTCTGGAACGACACATTCGAGCGTTACTTCGGTATCCGTCCCGCGAATGACCGCGAGGGCGTCCTGCAGGACGTCCACTGGTACAGCGGCGGCGTGGGGTACTTCCCGACGTACATGCTGGGCAACCTGATCGGCGCGATGCTGAAGGAACGGTTCTTCGCCGCCGGCCTGCCGGAAACGCCGCACGACGCGCTGTCCGTCCTGCGCGACCGCGTGTACCGGTTCGGCGCGAAATACGCCCCGTCGGATTTCCTGCGGCGTCTGACCGGAAAATCTGTCCCCGATCCCGCGCCGTTCCTGCGCTATCTGCGTGAAAAACATCTTGGAGGAACCAAATGAGATTGAACTACGATACCTTTACCGGACGCCGCAGCGCTTTCGTATGCACGGCGTTCGTGCTGATCCTGCTGACATGGGCGGCATACGCCGTGTTCCTGCAGCGGATCATGGGATTCCTGTCGAAAAACATGGGCGCGAACGCATGCCGGGCGGCAATGATGCTGATCCAGTACGGCCTGGTCGTTGTGTCCGTGCTGGTCGCCGCGCTGGTCACGGAACGGAAACAGAACCATCCGCTGTTGGAAAAACTGGGGCTGAGCATGGCGCCCGAATACTCCCTGCGTTTCCTGTTTCCGGTGTTCGTGCTTGCCGTCGCCGTCACGCTCGGCGCGCAGGCAGGCCTGTCGTATCTGCTGAAAGCGTTCGGGCACGAGGTGAAGGAGCAGGCCGTGGTGGAGCAGTTCCGTTCGCTGAAACCGCTGGCGTTCTTCGGGTTCGCGCTGATCACCGTGGTCGCCGCTCCCATCGCCGAGGAACTCGCGTTCCGGCACATCTTCTACCGTTTCGTCCGCGTATTTCTTTATAGAAAAGAGGCGGCGGTAGTGGTCTCGCTGGTATTCGCGCTGTTCCATGTGCCGTTCGGCGGGGCGTTCCGCTGGGAATCCCTCGTGGTCCCGGTGATCCCGCTGTTCATCCTGGCGCTGTTTTTCCAGCAGCAGTATGAAAAGAGCAAGTCGATCATTCCGTCAATGCTGCTGCACATGGGATTCAACCTGATCACGGTATTCCTGCTGGTCCTGCAGGTGTATTATGGCGTCGGAGAGTGATTTTTCGCACTTTTTTTCGAATTTTTTGAGATTTTTCCGGAAACGCGCTAAGATTTGCCCTGCCGCGGGCGTCTAAACGTATGAAAACGCGTTGAAAGAGGAACTATGGAAACCAGAGAACATGCTTTCGAACAGCTGATCAATGAGAAGCTCGGGATGCTCCGGGGGACCGCGATGCGGATCCTCGGAAGCCCGGCGGACGTCGATGACGCCGTTCAGGAGGCTCTGATGTCCGCGTGGCGGAAATTTGCCGGATTCCGCGGGCAGTCGGAGTTTGCGACCTGGGTGACCAGGATCCTGATCAACGTGTGCTACGATATGGTGCGTGATCGCGCCCGGGAACACGAGGT
This sequence comes from Lentisphaeria bacterium, assembly GCA_017455665.1. Taxonomy (GTDB): domain Bacteria; phylum Verrucomicrobiota; class Lentisphaeria; order Victivallales; family UBA1829; genus UBA1732. The sequence goes on along the minus strand of JAFSZN010000110.1, from coordinate 1,016 downwards.
CCTGGCGGATTACGGGGAATCGGGCAACGTGCCCGGCGAGGACGCGGAAGACATGCGTCTGCTGGACCGGCTGGACGCAGCCGTCGCCCGTCTCCCCAAGCTCTACCGGGAATCGATTTCGGTCGGAGTCCTTTCCGGACGGTCCCCTGACGAGGCCGCCGCGATGCTGGGCTGTTCGCGCAATACCCTCTATCAGCGCATCCACAAGGCGAAACAATTACTGTCCCAATCCATCCGGGAGGTCTCTTATGAACAAGCATAACGAACAAGACGGCGGCGCGCGCGATCTGGACGTGCTGCTCGGAAAACTGAAGGAGCGGCACGACGCCCGCGAACAGTCCGGCATCTTCACGCCGGAGGATGAATTCAAACGCCGTTTTTTCGCGGCTGCGAAGGCGCAGGAACGCCCGCATTTCCCGATGATCTGGAAAGCGGCGGCGTGCATCGCCGTCTGCCTCTTTGCCTTCCAGCTGGTCCTTACGACGCTGAAGGACGATTCGTCCGCGGCGCGCACCGACGGCTACGGCGTCCCGGGCGTGGACATGGTCGTTGATACGCAGGCTCCCGCCGCATACGGCGCTGCAAGCCTGATGAAAGCGACTGCGACGGAAAATGTTACGTCTGAAGATAACGCGGCTCCGATGCTTCTTGCGTCCATGAAGGAAGACGATGATGCCGCGGAGGAAGGCGCAACGGCTGACGGCGAAGCGATGGTCGCCTCTTCTTTTGCCCTCGCACAGAACGATGCCGGTCCCGGTGCCGCTGTCATGGCGCGTCGCATGACGGAACCCGAACAGACCGTTGGCAATGCAGCCGACAATGCTGTTTCCGCGAGACAGCCCGGCATGGGCGGCTTCGGCGGCGGCATGGGCGGCTTCGGCGGCGGTGCTGGCGGCTTCGGCGGCGGTGCTCCCGCGGGCGGCGGCATGGGCGGCTTCGGCGGCGCTGTTTCCGCGAGACAGCCCGGCATGGGCGGCTTCGGCGGCGCTTCCGGCCGGACTGCCCGCATGAACGTC
>JAFSZN010000109.1 GCA_017455665.1 Lentisphaeria bacterium | reverse complement strand
TGATGCAGCACGACGGACGCCTCGCCCTTGTTCGTGGCGGGGACGGTCTTGAAGAAGAAATCCTGGTTGCTGACCTTGCCGCCGTCGGTGGGGTGCGTGAGATCCCAGAAGAGGACCTGCACGCCGCCCTTTTCGTCGCGGCAGACGTAGGACGACTTGTCAGAGGAAACGAGTTCGGTGCCGCCGAGGAGGGAGAGGTATTTGTACGCCCAGTAGGCGGCCTTCGGGATGCCCTGGTAGGACATGAGGCCGAAACCGCCGTGGAACGGACGCGGCGCGGGGCCGTTTTCCTCGAAGATGTCGGTAAACGTCCAGAAGCTCATGGAATCGAGCGCCTCGGTGTTGCGGAGCTGTTCCAGGATGAACGGACCGGCGAAGAAGGAATCGTGGACGGGGTCGACGGGCGAGTAGGAGGAGTTCCACTCGGTGATGTAGACGGGGAGTTTCTTTTTGCCCTTCTTGACGATGGCGGGGAGCGGCTGGTTCGCGCAGTCGCAGACGTAGTGGAGACTGGGATGCAGGAAGAGCTTGCGGTTGCCGTACTGGTCGAGGCCGCTGGGGCCGTCGCCGAGGCCGTAAGTGTGGTAGGTGATGAAGTCCAGCGGGACTTTCTTCTTGTTGCAGTAATCGATCAGCTCCTCGATGAAGACCGGGCCCGCGCCGGAGGGGCCGCCGACGGGATAGTCCTTGTTCACGGACTTCACGGCTTTGGCGGTGTGTTCGTAGAGCTTGAGGTATTCGGGGAGGCGGTCCTTTTCGGCGAGACGCCAGAAGATGTTGAGGTTCGGCTCGTTCCAGACCTCGAAGCGCCAGGTCTTGACCTCATCCGCGCCGTAGCGGTCGGTCCAGTGCTGGACGAGCGTCTTGATGAGGGCGTCCCACTTTTCGTATTTCTTCGGCGGGGTCACGTTTGCCTTCCACCAGAAGACGGTGTCCTCGTTGAAGTTGGGGCGTTCGTCCTTGAAGCTGTCGGACGCGAGCTTTTCGGGCATGAATCCGAGCTCGACGAACGGCTTCATGCCGATGGAGAGCAGGAAATCGTACACGTCGTCGATGTACATGAAGTTGTAGACGGGATTGCCCTTTTTGTCCTCGGAATACACGCGCATCTCGTCGTGGAGCAGGCCGTGCGCCCGAAGGTAACGGAACCCGAATTCCTTGTGGCAGTGTTCCAGCTGTTTGCGCCAGGATTCGCGGAGGCCTTCGCCGATGCGGCCGGCGCCGACGCAGTCGCTCCAGACCATGGAACGCGGCCCTTTGAGCTGCGCGAGGTCGGATTCGATGACGCGGGTTTCATTCTTCTTTGCGGGGGAAACTGCTGTTTGTTTTTTCATGAACTTGCTCCTTGAGCTTTGGGTTCGGAATCACATGCGGTTCAGGCCGCCGTCCTTGAACTTGCGGGACCCGGAAGGCAGGCGAAAAACTACAATCGTACATTTAAACTATACAGGACTCCGCGGGAAATTCAATGCACTATTTGTCTTTTTTTATAGATTTAATGCTTTTTTTCGAAAAAAACGGAGGCGAAGACGGAAAAACCGCCGCCCGTCGGGAGACGGAAGCGGCGGCGTGATGAAACGAGGTTTAGTATCGAACTCAGGGGGAGCAGATCATTTCGGCAGGACTTTCAGCTTGCGGATGAAGAGCGCGCGGTCGCCGCCGTCGCCGAATCCGTCGTTGCCGTAGGTCATGCGGATGTGGCGTTTTCCGGCTTCGAGCGTGACTTCGGCAAGGTCGTACCCGGCTGTCACGTCGGACGCGACCTCGCGTTCGGCGGCGGGCTTGCCGTCGATCTCGATCCTGACCTGCGAATAGATGCGCTGGTAGGGGTAGCAGACTGCGTCGATGTGCACGGTGTGCGTTCCGGACTGAGGCGTGTCGAAGTCCGTTTCCAGCTCGACGAGCGTGTTGTTGGAGAGCACCTGCACAAGCCCGCCAGCGATGCGTGTCTGCGAGATCAGGTTGTCCGGGTCGTCGGCTTCGCCCGCGTCGCGGCGTTCCGTGCAGAATCCCGCGCCGAGGTTGCGCAGAAGCCCGCTCAGATAGCGTTCGCCGCGCGGACCGTTGTTGTCGCGGACGCACGTCCAGTTCGCGCCGTCCAGCACCACGCGGCCCTCGCCAAGCTTCCAGCTCACGAGCGAACCCGGCACGGCGGGGACCTCGGTCCCGGCGGGATATTCCGCCTCGGAGAGATACGCCTCCGCGAACACGCCTGCGCCGACTCCGGCACGGCCCGCGCCGCAGACGTCGATCTTCGAGGTCCCGGCGGGAAGATGGATGACCGTGCGGTATTCGCCGGGGCTGTCCGGACTGAACCAGACCTGTTCCGTGTCACCGACCGCAATGCGGCAGAGCGGCTTTTCGGCGAACTTGAACTCAAAATGTCCGCCGTTCACGCCCATGTCGACGATGTCCGGCAGAGCCTCGGGGGCGTCGATGCGGAGCGTGAGACAGACGAGTCCGGCTTTTTCGCGGACGGCGGTGAAGACCGAATGAGGCGCGGGATCGACGAATCCGGGCATACCGACGGGCGGGGCCTTCGGCGGAACGGGTCCGCCGTCGAGCTTGGCGGCGCCGGAGACCGTGCCGGGCTGTGCGAACGCCTCCGGCACGAACCGCATGGAGACGGCGTCCGGCTGGATGTCGAGTTTGCTGTCCCAGTCGTAGATGCGGCAGTGCGTGAGGTCCTCGTGGGAGACGCCGAAGAGGAGCAACGACTCGCGGCTGGCGATGAAGCCGGAGCAGTCGCCCTTCACGCAGGCGATCCCGTCCGCGCCGATGGCGTGTTTCAGGCGGGCGAACGTCTCTTCATCGGGCATGTGCCAGCAGAAGACGCCGCCGTCGCGGATCCACGCCGCAAGCTGGTCGGGCGTCATGTCCAGCCCGGAGCATGCGCCGTCGGCCGCGATGAATCTCGCGCCGTCCGAGGCGGAATCGTTCACGCCGACGGTCCGCAGCACGCGGAGGACGTTCGGATCGGATGCAAGCACTTTGACCGGGACGGACGGTTTATGCGGAAGGTTTTTGAGGTAGGAAACAGCGTTGCGGCACAGGATCTCCGCGGCGGGCTCGGCGGCGCGTTTGCCCCCGGCGAGCAGCTGCATCAGCACCACATGACCGTCCCCGAACGGCAGATCGGCGAGCGCCCCCTGCGCGAGAGCGCTGAACCCGCCGGTCACGAGGTGTGCCTCCAGGCCGTTGCGCCCCTCGCGAATGACCTCACGACGGGAGATGTAATGCCCGTCCGCCCACCACTTGAAGTCGGCGGGGTCAAGCCCGGCGAGCAGCGGATGGTCCGGCGCGAGCGGGAACGCCATGGTCGACGCGTGATCGGTGAGGTTCACGCCAAGTCCGAGCGGATCGAGCGTCTCCTGCGCAAGCACAAGCGCGCGGCCGCCCGATGTGAGGAAGCGTCGAAATCCGTCCGTGTCGAACTGCGCGGGACGTTCGGGCGTGCCGAGCACGTTTTCCGCGATGACCACAAGGTCCGCCGCCGGGTCCAGCGAGGCAAAATCGAGGTCGCCGGGCGCATGATCATGATAGATATGAACGTTTTCAAGGTCCTCTCCGGCGGGCGCGGGATAGATCTTGTATTGGAAACACTCGCGCTGCGCCTCGGTCCCGTTGGCGACCAGACGGAATTCGAGCGTGGAAACATCGTATTCGGGCAGGACTTTTCCCGGCACATCCTTCGCCGTGAACGTGAGCGAGACCGTGCGCGCGCCGCCCGGTTCGAGCGTAAACGCAATAGAATCCGTATCAACACCGTCGACCGCGATCGTCAGCTCCAGCGCCTGCGTTTCCGGCGAATCGTTGAGCACGTCGAACGCGACATCCTTCCTCGTCCCGGCGAACACGCGCGAGGAACGGTCGCGGCGGAAACACGCGATCCTGCGGAAGAAGATCTTTTCCGCCTCGGCCGCGCCGGGAACGGACGTGCCGCCGAATCCGTAGGCGGTCCAGGGGCACATGCCGGTGACGTTCGCCATGCGGAACGCCTCGGTCTGGTCGATCCAGCCGAGGAGCTTTGCCTCGTGGTTGCATTTCCGGCGGCTGAGGTAGACCTCCTCGCCGAACCAGATGGAGCCGACGGAGTAGTCGGTCTGCGGGCACCACAGGTATTCGCCGATGTACAGCGGCTTTTTGCGGTCCCAGAAGAACGTGCCGGACTGCTTGCCGAGCATGCCGCCCGCGGCCTCCGCCTCGATGCGGCGTCCAAGCCATTCGGCGGCGTCCGGGTACGCGTACAGCGCGGGCATCTCGTGCGGATAGTGCAGCCCGATCATATCGTACTTGCCGTCCGGGTCGCGGTCCGCTTCGAACATCGTGGCGCGGGTCGGGTCGAACCGCTTCGTGAGCGTGCCCATCTCGCCGAGGCGGCGGTTGAGGTCGGGACAGAACTTGACCGAGCCCATGAACAGGATCTCGTTGCCGACGCTCCACATCACGAGCGAGGCGTGGTTGCGGTCGCGCCGGATCATGCCGCGCAGCACGTCGGCGAAGTTGTTCCAGAAGATGTCCTCGTTGTACGCATACATGGCGTTGCCGTCGGTGTACACGGGCGACTCGTCGATCGTCATGATGCCGATCTCGTCGCACGCCTCCAGGTAATCCTCCTGCCACGGCTGGTTGTGGAACCGGAACGCGAGGATGCCGTCCTCCTTCCACTGGCGGACGCGCCGGAACACCTCCTCGCGCGGGATGTAGCCGTAGGCGGGCCATGTGCTCGACGCCAGCAGACGCCGCTTCACGCCGTTCAGGAAGAAATCGGGGCCGTCGCACCACACCTCACGGAATCCGAAGCGCGTGAACGATTCGTCGCGGAGCGTGCCGTTCGCATAGAGGCGGATCCTGAGGCGGTACAGGTCCGGGGTCTCGGGCGTCCAGAGTTTCGCGCCGGGGAACGCCGCCTCGAAGCGCCATGCGCCGGGGTTGAACTCCGCGTCGTCCGTCTCGTTCGAGAGTTTGACCTTGCCGAACTGCGGAACGCCGCCGAAGGTCAGCACGGGCGTTTCCCCGTCCAGAACGGCACATTCGATTTTGAGGGAAGAAGCGTCCGGCAGCACGCCCGCGGCATGCACGGCCGCGCCCGTCACGCTTATGGCCATGTTGCGGACCGAGGTCACAATGGCGAGGCGGGAATCCTCGAGGTGAAGCGGATCGTACGCGTCGAGGTAGACCGGCAGAAACGGGCCGCAGTTGTCGTGGAAACCGCCGACCGGGGCGATCGTGTGCGCGATCTCGTCCGGGCTCTTCGTGAGGTCCTCGACCGCGCTCCGGTCGCCGCAGCACAGGTCGAGCGTGTGGCGACAGCCCGGTTTCACAAAATCCGTGATGTCGAGCTCGAACGGCGTCCAGCCGTCGAACTTGCTTCCGGCGAGCCTGCCGTCCACGAAGACTTTCGGAGTGTTCCGTGCGCCGCGCAGGTTCAGCACGACGCGTTTGCCCTGCCAGTCCGCCGGGATCTCGATCCCGCGCCGGAACCACAGGAAATACGGCACTTCCTTGCGGACGGCACTTTTCCAGCCAGGCACCTCGTAATCCTCCCACGCGCCGGATTCGTCGGGACGTTCGGCGGAGGTGCTGATCTGATGCCGCCAGACGCCGCACAGATCGATGCGGCCGCGGGTTGCGGATTCGGTGTAGACGGGACAAACGGCGGTTGAGGTGGGATCCATGCTGCGGCCTCCATGGTGCTTGAGGTGGAACGGTGTTGCCTGACGCGGACGCTGTTCGCCCGACGTCGTTTTCAATGTATAAGATACTCCGGAACAACAAAAATTCTATCGCTTATTTGCTCAAAAGCATAGACTTTTTGCACACGCGCCCGGCTGTGCTTCAAGTCGTTATCAGGTCTTGAAGATTTATTTTGAGGTTGAAATCCGTTGCCGTATTTTGTCCGGCACAATGCTTTTTCCGCTTGGCGGGACATCGTTTGCGAAGCTTTTGCATGCTTTTTTCCAGCTGCAGTCAGGATCGGATGTGAACCGTTCGCCGAGATTCTTTTGAAATCGCTGAAAAACGTCCCTTTTTTGGAAAACGGTTTGATTTTTTCAGGATTGTATGGTATATTATGAAGGTTTTTTGTAATGCTCCGGTAGCTCAGCTGGATAGAGCATCTGCCTTCTAAGCAGAGGGTCGTGGGTTCGAGTCCCGCCCGGAGCACCATTTTTTGTCCTAAGTTGAGGCTAAAAAGGGTAGGATTGATAAAGATTAACAATCTATGATAACTCGTGATTTTTCACGGTCTTTTGATAAAAATCCCCTAAAAATCCCCTAAAACTCTTGAGCTCAGGCTTATTTTCCAACCATTGAAAATATCGCCTCCAAAAACGCCTCGTTTCTCTTGAAAAAGAACAAAAAAGACATGAGCTATTCCGTTGTCGCCAAATGACGCCAAAGTGCTTTCTTATTAAAAGAGCAATTGAGCTTAGGATGGATATCTGGAGCCATGTCCTCTAAAGGAACATGGCCCCAGGTCTTTCAAGATTACTGTTATTTGACGATCTTCGGATTGCTCGACGAGAGAGCAAGCCCTATGATCCCGACTGCGACGATGACGGCCAGAGCAACCCTGCCAACATTCGGCGGATCGAATGGCGGGGCGAAGGCTGCTTTGGACACGGCGTTTTCCGGCGTTTTCATCAGAACTTGATGCCGGGAAGACGCGGTACACCGAACTGGCTGAGGACAGCCCCGGCAACTGCCGAGAGAATGATTCCTCCCAGTCCGCCGAAAATGCCGTTGTCCTGCTGCGGTTGAGGCTGAGGCGGCGGTGCCATGATGAAAATCGGGTTCGGTTTTTGGTTCTGCGTGTTGTTGTTTTTGGACATGTTGTCCCCTCCTGTAGAGTTTGAGGTTATTTGTGTTGATGTGGCGGTGGCGACCATGCCACCGTCACGGTTAAGATTTATTTGGTTACGTTCAAAGTAAGCTTGGTTCGGCCTCCCGTTCTTCCCCGGAACAGGATTCCGTCGACTGCATACCGAGCAGGCACGGCACCTTCGAGACGTCGAGCAGCCGGAAGCAGTTGAAATACCGCTCAGCACCCTTGGCCATTTCGGGCGGGAACTCCTGCGCGATGTCGGACGGCTTACGTATCCAGCCGAGCTTGCGAGCCACGGCGACGTTCAGGGCTTTCATCAGCTCAATGTTGAACTTGATGTGAACGTTCCGGTTCAGGTAGCAACGAAACGCGAAGAGCACGGTCTTTTCATCGGCCATGTAGACCGTACCACGCTTTCCCCAGGTCTCCGGCAGCCGGATTTCTCCGGCCTGGAATCCGAGACTGTTCGCCACGGCGCAGACATCCTCGATTTTCGTCCGGCAGGCATACTCGATGTGGTTGTCCCAGCTGTGCCATCCCTCACCCGGCAGAGCGTATTCCGTACAGATGATGCGGTAGTCGAGCGTGTAATGCGTGTTCTTCTTCGCATCCGAGCTGTACCGCGAACAGAACTCCTCGAAGACGCGCTTGTTGGAAACGTAGTTCCGCACGTTCTCCTTGGACGACAGTCCGATGAACAGGTCGAGCATCTGCTGCTCGGTGAACTTGTTGTAGTTCTTGATGACCCAGACGATCATCGCGTACAAGTTCGACGGCGTGAAGTCCACCTGCTTCAGCATGGAAAAGTCGCTGAGGATCTTGTTGCGGGATTCCGAGGTCAGGCGCGAATGTTTGTGTCGTCGCTTCGATGATTGCTCTTGCCCCGTCCGGGCAGATGACTGTTTGTCCTTCGTTTCGCAAGGACGGAACGAGGCAAACATTCAAATGATTTGAGCCGGGGAGCTTTCCTTCAGTCGCTCAACGGCTGAACCGGAAAACTCTGACCTGAAGGCATAAAAAACACCGCCCGCCGATGCCGGCGAACGGTGCATATTTGTCTTGAAAAAGACGGGGGATCAGCCGCGGCTGGATTCGAGAGCGGCGTAGTCCGCCATCATGCCGTCGTAGAGGCCGCGCAGGGAGGTATCGGGCTCGATGACGGATGCGGAGGCGCAGAACATCGCGTAGAGGTCCTCGAACGGCGTGTTTTCGATGCCGTTGGCGGCGCGGATGGCGGCGCCGAGGGACGCGGAGTTCGCGATGGAGACCGTCTCGATCTTCGCCTGGAAGACGTCGGCGAGGATCTGGCGGAAGGTCGCGCTCTTGGACGCGCCGCCGGTCACGCGGATGCGCTTGAAGCTGCCGTCGCCCTGCCATGCGGAGTGGCGGCGCATGGTGAGCGCCTGGGATTCGAGCAGGCAGCGGATCTGTTCCGCCTTGGAAGCGGTGGCGGGGTCGAAGTTGCGGACGACGCCGGCGGGGACCGCGGGCGTGTTTTCGGCTTCGTAGTAGGGGAGCATCAGCTTGCCGCCGTTGCCGGGTTTGGTCTCGGCGCACGCCGTGACGTCGAAGAAGTGCCAGTCCACGCCGAGCTCGTCGCGGAGGTGTTCACGGGCGAACGAGCCGTTGGTGAAGCAGATGAGGCTCATGAAGCCACCGGCGGGGTTGCCGAACACGTGGCCGCATCCGTCCGGATCGGTCACGAAGTTCTGCATCGTTGCGAAGAAGGTGTCGCTGGTGCCGAGGCTGATGACCGCGGTGCCGAAGGAGCCGCCGCCGACGCCGATCAGGCTGCACGGATTGTCGCCGGACCAGACCACGACCGGGATGCCCGCGGTCAGACCGTACTTCGTGAAGTAGGCGGAAAGCTTGCCGGCGACGGTGTTCGAGGGCTTCACGGGCGGGAGCTTGCTCATGAGGTCGGGAGCGGTGGCCGCCGTGATCTCGGGATCCCATTCGAGCTTGTGGAGGTTCAGCAGGTTCATGCCCGCGCCGTCGCCGTAGTCGATCGGGGTGTCTTTGCCGCAGAGCACGGAGCACAGGAACGAGCTCACGAGGTGCACGGTCTTCGTTTTCGCCCAGGCTTCCGGCTCGTTCACGGCGAACTTGCGGATCTGCGGACCGGTGAAGCGCACGATCGCCGGGCTGCCGGTATCCCTGCGGAGCCGTTCGCCGAACTGTTCGGTCAGCCAGGCGCATTCCTTATCCGTGGACTTGTCCATCCAGATCGGGGCGACCGCGCGGGAAAGGAGCGGCGCGAGCTGGTCGGCGAGAGTCTTCGCGGGATCCCAGTCGGCGATCGGGGCGCTCAGATAGACGGACCCGTGCTGCTGGCCGGAACCGGAGATGCCGGCGATCTTCTCCATCGGGAAATCCGCCTTTTTCATGCGGTCGAACAGCATGTCCATGGCGGCGACCCACATGCGCGGATCGGCGCAGCGGACGTTTTCGTCGTTGTTGGGGAGGTATCCGCTCGGCGATTTGTATTCCGGCAGATCGTTCTTGAAGTTGACCGCGAAGGAGCCGACGACTTTGCCGGCGACGGTGTCGATGACCTCGGCTTTGAGGCCCTGCGTGCTGGAGTCAAGACCCAGATAGTAGCTCATTGTTGCATCCTGTTCTGATGTTGTTTTGTTGGTGAGATGAGAATATACTACATAACAATAGCCTTGAAAGGCGTTTTTTTCAAGAGAACGCCTTGATTTTCTCTCTTTTTTTCTTGAGAAAGCGGCTGTTCCGGAAAGCGAAACGCCCGGCCCCATCACACAGGATGGAGCCGGGCGGGCGTCGAACTACCCTTAACCTGTCGGAAGCGCAACGTGCGCGGATTTCCCTCAGTTCAACGGCCTTTGCGCGGGACGCCGTGCTGGCTCGGCGCGACCGGGACCATGCCGCCTTTCTTTTCAGCCGGGCGGACAATGACCGTGCGCGCCGGTTCGCGGCTGGGTTCCTCTCGGCGCGTTGCGGGCGCGGGACCGGGAGCCGGACGCAGGTCCGGACGGACGATGACCGTGCGCGGCGGAGGCGGCGGATCATGACGGCGCGGCGGGGGCGCCCATCTCGGCGGAGCCGGGGGACGCGGAGCGATCCCGCCCCAAACCCAGGCGTCGGAGTAATAGAACCATCCTTCGTAGTACGGGACGTACTCGCCGCCGTAGTAGCCGTAGCTGTACTCCGGGATCGTCGTCGTGACAGCGCCCGTCACGATCGTGGTCGCCGGCGTGGTGGTGACGACCGGCGTGGTCGTAACCACAGTCGGGGTCGTTGTGACCACGGGCGTGGTGGTGACGACCTGGGTTTCCACGACGCGTTCGCGCGGCGTCACGATGACCGGTGCGGGACGCGGTTCGAGGACCGCGCGCACCAGGTTCACGATGTCGGCCGCGAGCTGGATGCCGTTGCTGGGACGCGGCGGGGGCGGCGGACCGTGGTGGCCCTGCGCGAAAGCTGCCGGAGCGAGGATTGCCGCCGCGGTGATCGCGGCGCCGATAGCGAGCGTCTTGTTGAGAGTCTTCATAGTCGGATCTCCTATGTTGAGGGTTTAAGAATCAATTCGACCAGCAAATGCTCTTGCTTGTCGAATAAAATATAATCCGAATAATTCGAAAAGTCAAATTAATTTTTAAACTTTTTCGAATTTTTTTGGAAATCCGAATGATTTGACCTCAGATCAAACGCCAATATCCTCCTTGTTTTCGTCTGTGTCCAAATGGTGGACGTCCGAAAGAACTCCGTCGAAGGTGTCGAGAATGGATGCGATGAACGGTTTCCGTTCGGTCTCGCGGCGCAGGGCTTCCGCGTCCTCTTTCTGCTTGCGCTGGGCGGGCGTGACCAGTCCGGGGCGGCGCTCGACATTCAGGAAAGCTCCGGGCCGCTCGGCGATTGCGGCGAGCCTCATGTCGAGCAGGGACTTTTCGCGCGAAATCAGAATCGCCTCGCCGACGGAATACACGGAGTCGAAGGCGACCTGAAGGCACGTGCCGTTGAACGAGATCACTTTTCCGGCGAGCATCGCCTGGGCGAGCGTCTTTTTGCAGAGGGTTTCGCGGACATCGAAGATCAGTTTTTCCCAAATGACCGGACCGGGGATATCCTCGACTTCTGCGTCAGCGTCTTTTTGGGCGGGCGCGGCCTCGGCGCGGCGTGCGCGGGGGGCTTTGACGCGATCGGTGTTTTCCTCCTCGGGCGGACGTTCGATCACCGGCTCGGAAACAGCCTCGGCCTGAGGCGCTTCCTTGAACTCGGTGACAGGTACGGAAATGACCTCGACCTGAGGTTCCGCCGCGGGTTCCTCTCTCGCCTCGGTTTGAGGCGCGGGAACAGGCTCCTCTTTTACCTCGGTCCGGGGTTCCGGCACAGGTTCCTGTTTCGCCTCGGTTTGAGGCGCGGGAACAGGCTCCTCTTTTACCTCGGTCCGGGGTTCCGGCACAGGTTCCTGTTTCGCCTCGGTTTGAGGCGCGGGAGCAGGCTCTTCTCTCGCCTCGGTCTGAGGTGCAGGGACAGGTTCTTCTTTCGCCTCGGTTTGAGGCGCGGAAACAGGCGCTACAGGAGGTGCGGCAGGGGCGCTGTCAACGGGCGTTTTTTTTTCCGGCTCGGGCGCGATCTGAGCTTGCGGCGCGATTTGCGGCTCCGGCTGTTTCCCGATCTCGCTCACGGGGACCGCCGGGATGGACGGCACGGCGAACTGCGAGCCGGGGGCGGTGAACGTCTGTCCGGCGGGGAGTTCGTAGAGCGGCACGACGGATTCGAGGGGCGCGAGCTCGCCTTTCGAGCGGATCTGGTTGAGGCGCGCGATGAGGTCGGAGATCTGCGGCGCGTGGGCGATCCGCATGGCTTTCAGGAGAATGGATTCGAGGAAGACCTGCTTGTTGATGGCATCGCGGAGGAGATAGCCCGCGCCGGAGATGCTTTCGAGGAGACGCTGGACAGAAGCGGGCGCGACTGTGTCTGCGATGCGTCGGAACGCTTCGATCTTCTCCGGCGTTTCGTCGAGTACGGAGACAGTATTGTCTCCGAGGATGCGGCTGAGCAGGATCCCGCGGAGCCAGGAGATGATCTCCTCGAAAAGCGTTTCGAGGTTTTTGCCCTGATCGGCGAAATCGTGGATGTCGCGGATGACGGCGGCGCGGTCGTTGTGCGTGATGGAGTTCAGGAGGGCTTCCATCTCCCCGGGCGCGGTAAGTCCGAAAAGGTCGAGCGCCTGTTTTTCGGTGATGCCGGATTCGTCGCCGCCGAAGAAGGAGATGAGCTGGTCGAGCAGGGACTGCGCGTCGCGCATGCCGCCGTCGGCCGCCTGGGCGATGACGTCGATCGCTTCTTTGGAGATCCTGACGTTTTCGGCGTCGGCGATCATTTTGAGGCGCGCGGCGATGGCGGTGGTCTGAATGCGGCGGAGGTCGAACCGCTGGCAGCGGGAAATGACCGTGGGGAGGACCTTGTTGACCTCGGTGGTGGCGAAGATGAACTTGGCGTGGGCGGGCGGCTCCTCGATGGTCTTGAGGAGGGCGTTCCACGCGCTCTTGGAGAGCATGTGAACTTCGTCGATGATGTAGATCTTGTATTTGGAGCGGATGGGGAGGTGCTGGACGTCCTCGCAGAGTTCGCGCGCTTTTTCGACCTGTGTGTGCGTGGCGGCGTCGATCTCGATCACGTCCACGTTCGTCTCGTCGGCGATGGAGCGGCACGATTCGCACTCGCAGCACGGTTCGCCGTCCTGGGGATTTTCGCAGTTCAGCGCCTTGGCGAAGATGCGCGCCGTGGTGGTCTTGCCGATGCCGCGCGGCCCGACGAAGAGGTAGGCGTGGGCGATGCGGCCGGACTTCACGGCATTCTTGAGCGTGCGCGCGATATGCTCCTGCCCGACCATATCGGAGAAGCGCTGCGGACGCCACTTTCTGGCGATTACCTGGTAAGACATAGCTGGTTTTCCTTCCGTTGGGCGCGCGGGGTCACATGTGCCAGGTGTTGAGGCGGACCGCCTGCCACAGGGAGCCGACCGGATCGATCTTCTTGCGTTCCTTCACCGCCATGGGGATCGGCACGTGGGTGAAGGATTCGCTCCAGTGGCCGATGACGACGTCGGTGCGGCCTGCCATGGCGGCGTGGACGGCGTTCTGCGCGAGCATGAGGCAGAAGACGGCGTCGGTGCCGTTGGCGGCGCCCGCGCGGATCTGGTAGGTGGGGTCGAAATACTTCACGTTGACTTCGAGCCCGGCTTCCTTCGCCTGCTTTTTGATCTCGTCCTTGAGGAAGGTCCCGATGTTCTTGTTCAGCAGGTTCCCGGACTTGTCGTATTCGCGGTCGCCGGGGATGAGCTCCTGGCCGGCGCCTTCCGCCACGATGATGACCGCGTGGTGGCGGCGGCGGATGCGTTCGAAGAGGGTCGGCATGAACGCGTTTTCGCCGTCGTTGAGCGAGAACTTGACCTCTGGGACGAGGCAGAAGTTGATGTGGGTGTTGGCGAGCGTGGCATAGGCGGCGATGAATCCGCTGTCGCGGCCCATCACGTGGATCAGGCCGATGCCGTTGTACGCGCCTTTCGCCTCGTTGTGAGCCGCCGTGATGATCGGGTTCGTGGCATACACGGCGGTCTCGAATCCGAACGTGCGGTCCATGAAGCAGATGTCGTTGTCGATCGTCTTCGGGATGCCGACCACGCTGATCTTCAGGTTGCGCTTCTTCGCGGCCTCGGCGATGGCGTGGGCACTGCGGAGCGTGCCGTCGCCGCCGATGCAGAACAGCATATTGATGTCCATGCGGACGAGCGTCTCGAGCATCTTTTCCGGGTCCTGCGCACCGCGCGAGGAGCCGAGGATGGTCCCCCCCGTCTCGTGGATGTTGTCGACCGTGTCCTCGTTGAGGATGACCGGCTGGTAGCCCAGGTCGGAATTGAGGCCGGCATAGCCGTAGGGGATGCCGTAGACCAGCGGCACGCCGTAGGTCTGGCGCAGGGTCAGCGTGAGGCCCTTGATCACGTCGTTCAGGCCGGGGCAGAGCCCGCCCGCCGTGAGGATGGCGGCCTTGCTCCAGCGGGGATCGTGAAAGATCATTTTGCGGATGCCGGCGCGCTCGAAGACCGGCACGCAGCCGTTCATCGCCTTTGTATGTTCGAGCAGAAATGAATAGTCGCGGTCGAGCAGGATCGCTTCGTCGTCGGTATGAAAATGGACCGGGCTGTCGCTGAGCGGGGATTTGATCTGGCATTCGCCGAGTTTGCTGACCTCGAAAAACTGGGGACTGACTTGCACTGGCATGGGTGATGATCCTTCCTTGATAAGGGTATCGGTGTGGTTTTTTAAATTTAAGAGAGAATATATACCCGTTTTGAACGCTTTTCAAGGCGGTTTCCCGAAAAAAACATGTTTTGACGTTCCACTTCCGCATCTCTTTTCCGGGATAATTGCGGACACGATTTGATTTCTTCCGGAACTGGTGATACATTATACAAAACCATGCTGATAGACTTGTTTTAAGAAAGGTGAGACCATGTCCAGATTCAATTTCACGAAGCTTGCCGCATCTCTTCTGATTGTCGCCGTCCTGCTGTCCGCGCTTCCCGGATGCACCAAGCGCATCGACACCTCGACAGAGGACAAATACTACAAGACATTGACCGAGGTCATGACTTCCCTGCCCGCCTCGAAACAGCGCGAATTCGACGATGGCATGGCAATGATCTGGTTCTATTCGGAATCCGACGACGCCACCAACGCCATGATCGACGGCAAATCCGGCAGGGAATTGCTCGCGCTCATGGAGGAGATGAAAGCGTCCCTCCCGAAGCTCGACGCCTCCTCGAAAGAAGCATACGAGGCATCCCTCGCAAAAATGAAGGCAGGACTCCCCGCGTCCAAGGTCACCTCCTTCAACGACTGGCTGAAGGAAATGCCCGCGTACCGCAAGGGCAATCAGAAGATCGAATCCCTCGACGGCATGACCTTCCAGAAGATCGTCGAGAACCGCGATTTCGTCAACAGCCAGAACCCCGGCGTCCAGCAGAAATGACCCATACGGGGAGCGTTCGAGGTTCGCTTTCCCTTCCGCAAACGACGGATGTATTGTTTTCCGCCGGTTCGGGCCGCGGACCGCAGAGCATTTTCCCACTCATGCGAAGGTGTTTCCGCGCTTGTCGCCTGCAAAAAAGGTCAGGCGGGTCTTCCCCATGCCCGCCTGATGCTTCGGGATTTCATCCTGCTGCCGTATTATTCATCTTCCCATTGTTTGATTGGATGCTTATGGTGCGTATTTCCCATTTTTTTCCGTCATCAGTTTGATTTTTCAGGAGATTTGAATTATATTTAAAGGCTAAGATATGCTGTGCACCCGTAGCTCATTTGGATAGAGCGACTGCCTCCGGAGCAGTAGGTGGTGGGTTCGAGCCCCGCCGGGTGCACCACTTTTTTGCTCTAATTTGAGGCTAAAAAGGGTTGAATTGAGAGAAATTGATAATCCGTGATAATCCGCGATTTTTTACGGTCTTTTGACAAAAATCCCCTAAAAATCCCCTAAAACTTCTGAGCTCAGACCGTTTTCCTTTCCGATGCCAAAAAAGACCCAAAAAAAGAAGCATCCGGCAGGGATAATACTGTTGGATACATGATTGATCCGATTTCCCCTGTCAGCGTCAGGACCGCTTCTCATTAAAAAGACTATTGAGCTTAAATCACCCAAAACGGTCAAATCCGTCTCGAAAAGGCTTCAATGGAGCCATGCCCTGTTGAGGGACATGGCTCCGGTTATATCGACGCTTTTCCTGTTGTCATAGCTTCGGAAGCTTCGGAAATCCGATCCCAAGCTGGCCGAGGACGAGTCCGGCGAGGACGCTGAGAGCAATGTTGCCGAGGCCATCGAAGATGCCGCCGTCGTTCTGCTGCTGCGGTGGCTGCTGCATGATGTAAACGGGCTGAGCGGGAATGTTGTTGTTTGTAGTGTTGTTTTCGGACATGGGGTCCCTCCTTGTGGGTTTTGAGTTTGATTTGAGTTTGAAATGAGGTGGAGGCATCGTTGCCTCCACCTCGGTTGGATTGTTTTTGTGTTCAGACGGAGAGCGGCAACGGGATTTCTTCCTGTTCTTCCCCGGAACAGTCGTTGTCAGCCGTTGCTTCGAGTGGGGGGCAGAGGAGATTCTGCACCTTGGCGACATCGAGCAGCCGGAAGCAGTCGAAATACCGCTCGGCACCCTTGGCAATTTCAGGCGGGAACTCCTGCGCGATGTCAGATGGTTTGCGAATCCAGCCGAGCTTACGCGCCACGGCGACATTCAGGGCTTTCATCAGCTCGATGTTGAACTTGATGTGGACGTTGCCATTGAGGTAGCACCGGAAGGCGAAGAGGATCGTCCTGTTGTCGTCCATGTAGACCGTGCCACGTTTTCCCCAGGTCTCCGGCATCTGGATAAAACCTGCCTTGAAACCGAGGCTGAACGCGACAGCGCAAACGTCCTCAATCTTCCTCTGACACGAATCCCTTACCCTGGGCTCGTAGCTGCTGTGCCAGCCCTCGCCCGGCAGAGCGTATTCCGTACAGACGATGCGGTAGTCGAGCGTGTAATGCGTATTCTTCTTCGCATCCGAGCTGTATCGCGAACAGAACTCCTCGAAGACGCGCTTGTTCGAGGCATAGTTTTGCACGTTCGCCGGACAGGAGAGCGCACAGAACAGGTCGATCATCTGCTGCTCGGTGAACCTGTTGTAGTTCTTGATGACCCAGACGATCATCGC